>SLED01000212.1 GCA_007124945.1 Salinibacteraceae bacterium
AGGAGCAGTTTTTCTCGGCTATTGATGGCGCCGTACTCGGGGAAGACCCGCGCCAGGGATTCGTTGAGGATCAGACTTTCTACCATCCGGATATGGCCTTCCGGTTTAACATTCCATCATCGTTCCGGACCCGCAATGAGCCGGCCCAGGTGCTTATGCAGTCGCGTGAGCAAGATGCGGTGATGCTCTTTACGTTTGCGCGCGGAGCATCCACCGCACGCGAGGCGGGCCGCAACTTCACCGGGCAAAGCGGCGTGACGGCGGTGGAAGAGGAGGCCGTTCGCATTCACGGCCGGCCGGCATACCGGGTTATAGCAGATAGCCGCACCCAGGACGGCCAGGAGATCCGCATCCTCGGCCACTTCATCGAGCACCAGGACAACGTGTTTGCTTTCCTGGGCTATACCACACGGGATCGGTTCAGTGGCTATCGGAGCGCATTCCAAAACGCGCAACGGAGCTTTGACGATCTGACAGACGAAGCGAAGTTGAACGTACGTCCTGATGTCATTCGGATTAAAGAAGCGACCCGTACCACCGCGTTTCGGGACTTCATTCCCGACGAGCTTCCACGAGGCATGACCAGGGAAGACCTTGCCATCCTAAATCAGGTGGGGCTTGATGATACCATCGAACAGGGAACGCTGCTGAAGCTACCCACCCGGTAGCACCTACATCTCAACCACACCATCCTCGCCCGTCGGCGGTATCAGCGTGCCCTCGCCACCGAGGGCCATCTTGCCGTTGCTGTAAACGTAAATGCGCACCTTCACGTGCTTCCGTTTTTCAATCTTTTCGGCGATCTTAACCTCTACCGTTATCTCAGTACCGACCGGCACAGGCCGCAGAAAGCGGCAGGAGATTCCTACCGCAATGCTGCCGTATCCCGGAAAATCGCGCCCGAGCACTTTGGAGATGATCCCGAGTAACAGCACACCGTGAACGATGGGTTTGCCGAACTGCGTCTTCGAAGCGTAATTTTCGTCGACATGGATGGGGTTGTCGTCGCCAGTAAGCTCAGCAAAAGTCTCCACATCCTCGCGCGTAAGCAGGCGGTCGAACGTGAAGGAGTCTCCGATTTGTAGCGATTCGTAGGTGTTCATAAAGTTATTGGCTCCCGTGCGGCGCAGAGTGGACAACGAAAGCGCAAAATAAACGAATTGAACGATAAGCGAAAATGCAGAGCCGATATGGAATAAGGATTCCTTGTGTAGGAGGAGACCCCGTACGCTCCATTACGTGAACTCGCACGGTGATCGCAGTTACCATTACGGATTACGCGACTACCATAGCTACACCCGGCATTTTTCCACCGTTTCCTTACCTCATTGACTTCGCTTCAGCTGTATTTTCGCACGTTGCGCCGAAAGGTTCGTGTGTGGGCGCGCACGGCGCGTGGGCAGCGTACATTGAAGTGGGTGCGCTACAGCCTGACAGCGGCGGTGATTGGCTTTTTGGTCTACCAGCTGGCAACGATCGGGTGGCGCGACGTGGCATCCTCTATTCCTGGCGAGCCATGGTTCTATGTGCTGTGGGCCATCGCGTACGCGCGGCTACCGGTCTTTGAGATGTTTATCTATCGTCGTGTCTGGAAAAAAGGCCGGCTCGAACTCCTCTATGCTTTTTTGCGGAAGCGCGCCCTGAACGCGGATGTTATGGGCTACACCGGGGAGGTGTACCTTTTCGCCTGGGCCCGAAAAGCCGTGCCCGAGCCCGCTGACCGGATCTGGAAGGCCATCAAAGATAATCTGATTGTCTCCTCGCTGTGCTCGGTTGGCACGGCCATCATCATGCTGGTGGGATTGGCACTTTCCGGATTGCTCGATCCGTGGCTCGGTGGGGCCTGGGGCTGGTATGCGTTCGGGGCGGTGGTGGTAGCTGCGCTTACTGCGGCGTTGCTCATCCAATTTCGTTCTACCGTTTTCAGCTTTTCCGCCTCCGTCATTGGGTGGATGGGCCTCTGGCACAGTGCGCGGTTCTTCATCGGCTACGTGCTTTCCGTTACGATGTGGTGGGTCGTTCTCCCGGATGTGCCGGCAGCCACCTGGGCCCTGTTGCTAACGCTCTTTATCCTCACCGACCGGATCCCGGTGATTCCCTCCCGCGACCTTTTGTTCGTTGGAGTGAGCCTCGAGCTCTCCGCCACGATGGGGGTACCGGAAGCCGCCCTCGCGGGACTGCTGTTGACTCAAACCGTACTGGGCAAAATAGTCAATTTCATCTTTTTCCTTTCGATGCCGCTCTACTGGTACCTCACGGATCAGGAGCCGCCGGAGAAGGTAGAGCCTCCCCGGGACGAGGATGCTGACCAAGAGACCTCGACATTCGAACCAGCCGTTCCTGCATCACCGCCATCAGATCAATGACTGAGATGGAATCGGACAAGCAGCGATGGAAGCTGCAGGAAGAGCAATACGAGTTCCCCTACCACCACATCCCGCATTTCAAGGCCCCAGAGGTACCCTCCCTCATTCGGGCACTGCGCTGGGGGATGGAGTACCTCTGCTATCAGCATCATGCCATCGAGCGGACGCGCGAACTGAACCCGCGATCCGTGCTGGAAGTCGGCTGCGGCGATGGCTACTTCATCGGGCATCTTGGCGACGACATACCGGTGCGCCACGGTGTGGACCTGGCCGAGCAAGCAATCCAGTTTGCCAGGGCCTTTCACCCGGAGGTGGCGTTCGACCCGGTAAATGCTGCACGCCTTGACGACACCTACGATGTAGTGGTCGCCATGGAGGTGCTGGAGCACGTTCCAGACGAGAAGCTCGGGTCGTTTCTGGAAGCCGTAGAGGAACGTGTGCGACCAGGCGGCCGCCTACTGATATCGGTGCCAACCACGGTTATCCCACTGAAAGACAAGCACTTCCGCCACTATACGTGGGAGCTGCTCAATCAGCAGATCGCTGCCCATACGTCGCTCCGGCCCGTCGACCACGAGTATATCTATCGGGAAGGGCATCTGCTGCGCATACTCCGAGGCGCCGTTCATAATAGCGTTTACGTCCTCCGCTCTGATACGCTCAATCGCCTGCTCTGGAAGTACATCTGGACTCGGGCGCGCTTTGCCGGTCCCGCAGATGGCTACCATCTCTTCGCCACCTTCAGAAAGTCTTGATTCGGCATGCGGGTTTCGTACATCATGATGCGGTTTCCGCTGCCATCAGAGACGTTCGCGGTCAGGGATATCAAGGCGCTGGAATCGTTGGGCGTCACTGTTGACGTTCACACCCTACGTGCCGCCCACAAGAACGCAGCCCATCTCCGGCGCGAGCGCGAGGTCAATCATCTGCCCGTGTATACTGCATCCGCGACGTCTTCCCTGCAAGCACTTTGGGAAAGTATCGGTGATGCGCAACCGTTTCGAGAGCTGCTGCGGTGGATCTTGGCGTTAGATCACGGTTCGCCCCACGCGCGTTTCAACAGCTACTGGTTCGCACTTCCAGCGCTCGCCATTTTCCGGCGCCTTCGAGCCGATCCGCCCGAAGTGGTGCATCTTTTCTGGGGGCATTACCCGGCGCTTGTCGGGCACCTGGTACAGCAGTTTCTCCCGGACGTGCGACTAAGTATGTTCGTCGGGGCATACGACTTGCGTGAGGGCTTTGGGGGAACGCCTGCCGTCTTACATCGCGCTGACCTACTTTGGACACATGCGCGGGCAAACGTACCTGAAGTAGCACTTCTCAGCCGCCGATCTCCAGAGGATGTGCGTGTCGTGCCGCGCGGACTCTCACTTGATCATATTGATGCCGCCCTTCAGGAGCGAACAGTCATCTCTGGAAAAATTGTGACAACCGGACGGTTGATTGAAGAGAAGGGCATGGACGATGCGCTGCGTGTATTGCGAGATGTGAGGGATGCTCATCCGCAGGCGCATCTTGTGGTGTTGGGTGAGGGCCCGGCCCGGGCTGATCTCGAGAAGTTAGCCGCGAGCCTCGGGATTGAGAAGGCAGTCACGTTTCGAGGCCACGTGTCTGAAGATGCGGTGGCACGGGAGCTCGCGGAGGCTGAAGCGTTCGTGTTGCTCTCGCGAAAAGCTACCGAGCGCCTTCCTAACGCTGTAAAAGAGGCGATGGCGGCGGATGCTATCGCTATCACTACGCGGACGCCGGGGATTGAGGAGCTTGTGGAAGACGGCGTCTCGGGTTTTGTAGTGCCTCAGAAAGACTGGCAGTTCGCCGCCCGGCGGCTTCGGGAGGTACTGGGTGACCGGCCCGGTACCAGGAAAATGCGCGAACGCGCGCGGCTAAGAATCGAGGAGCAGTTCGAGGTTCAGGCGTCGATGCGGATCTACAAGGAGGCCTGGGAGCGCGTTAGCCAATACGAGACGTGACGCGGGCTATGGGCTCAGCCACGGGCGTCCGCATCAACGAGTGGTCAATCCAGGTAGCCCACGGAAGCGTCAGCAGGATGAGCAGCACCACATTCATCCAGAATGTAATGTGGAGCATCAGGAAGATGCCGGCGTGGAGGCCCAGCAGTGCAAGTCCCATCCACAGCCGTGTGGGTTTCAGCCAGAAAAGCCACGCAAAGAACTCCGTAATGAGGCCGGCCAGCAGGAAAAACGAGGCGATGTAGTAATTTGAGAAGGCCAGCTCCTGCAGCGCATTAAAGCTGTGGCTACCCTGCAGTGCCAGCGTGTCAATCGCCTTCTCATGGAGCCAGATCCACAGGTGTGAGCCGTCTATCCAGTGCGGCCCGGTACCAATCAGCTTTGACCAGGCTGCAAGAGTGTACGCGAGTCCTACAAAAAAGTAGGTAAAGCCAAGTGTAAAGCGGCGCTGAATGGTTTTGTCTGAGAAGGCGAGTCCCGCAATCGAGAGACCGAGCAGCACCATCGCTGTCAGGTTTGTGCCGTGGGGAATCTCCCCAAGAGAATACCTGGCGGCATACTGAAAAAGCAGGAGAACGAACGCCACCGGATATGCCCATCGCGACAGGCGCAGAAACCCGGCTAGCAGCAGCCCACTGATAAGGGCCGCGTTAACAACTGGCAGTGCGGTGTCGAACATGAAGGTAATGTCGATATAGTGCGCAAGTCCGAGCGGCATCACCACATCGCTGATGGTGCGAATATATGCAGCCCAGCCCCACACCTGATAGATGAGAATGCCACCAGCCGCGATCTCCAGCAACTTGAAGAAGATCACCTCCCCGCGGGATTCGGGGCGATTGAAGTCGAAGAGATGATGTGCGAAACGGTTGATCATGGTCTATCGGAGATCCGGATTTAGCACGGTGGTATCCGCTGACAGGAAAGCGTACGGTTCAAACCACACCGCCACCGAGTCACCATCGACAAGGCCCCCGCGTACGCGGTACACGAGCAACCGGTGGTCGCGCAGCGGTTCTCGAAACATGCGTTCGAGACCAGCTACGCGATCATCGTCCCACGTCTCGGTTCGTGCAATAAAGTTAGCCAGATCATGTCGCAGACCATAGTCCGTAAGTGCAAGGGGCTCTCCCGGCAACTCATGTTGATGGATGCTGGCCCAGTCCGTCGTTGTACCTGACTCGTCAACCGACCGTACCACTGCGCGAGACCATTCGTTACCGGCTTGCGAAAACATCGGATAAATACTGAAAGGCCAGAACTCGCCTTCGTGGCTTGCTACCAGAACGCCATACGCTATAAAGGTGCACAGGAGTAAATAAAGCGCCCGTTTTTGAACCGATGCTCTCATGGTATATGCCGGTTAGCATGGGGTTCTGCTCTACGTACGCTGATGGCTGCGGATCCGCGATCCGGCGTATTCGCGCCATGCCAGTCCACTGCGAAAATATAGTTTATGTGCAACTGTTCGAGGTTCGTGACGAAATGCAGCACGGATGCGGCTAACAGATGGAACGATTTCTCCCGATACCACACAAAGGTACATACCGACTCCTCCAGAACCGGTAGCGTTTATAATTCTGGACATCTGTGCAGCCGCTCCGCGGTGTCGCATAGATGTCCGGAGCCGTTAGGTCCCGAGCGCATTCCTGCAACACCGGATAGAACCAAAGAGGGCGCTTGCTGGCGTTAGTTCTTCAATTACCCGAGAAGCCGTCAAGATTGGCACCACAGTTGAGTCATCATTTAGCGAAAGGCCGCTGTAATCCTATGCGTACTTGCATTTCATCTACCGTATCCATGCGCCACATCGTCATGCGCCCCTCATGTGTAGTACTTTCCGTGTTTGTGGTCAGTGCGTTGTTACTATCCACGGCCGTGCAAGCACAATCAAATGAGCCCAAGCTTGTAGAGGATTTCCAGGACGTGCCGGTGGGCGAGGTACCATCGAACTGGGGCTATGCCGAGCGAGGGGGAACCCTCACCCCAATGGAAGAGGTCATGGGGGATGATCGGCGATTCTATGTGGTGGAGGAAGATGGCGAGAAGTTTTTGCGGGGGGAGTCCCACGGGCGCGCGTTGCGGATGTCGGTGGCGGCCAACGGAGAGCACGATGGTTTTCTCTGGAATCTGAATGAGTATCCACGACTGCGCTGGAGCTGGCGCGCACAGCAGTTGCCCGAGGGTGCCCGCGAGGACCAAAGCAGTCTTAACGACACAGGAGCCGCGCTGTACGTCACCTTCGAAACGAACTGGCTCGGTTTGCCACGTAGTATCAAGTATACGTATAGCAGCACGCTCCCGGTTGGAACGGTGGTACGCTTTACCGGCTTGCGCGTCATCGTAGTCTCGTCAGGTAAGGACGGTTACGGTGAATGGCGGACAGTGGAGCGCGACGTAGTGCAAGATTACAAGAATGTGTTCGGACGCGAGGCACCCGATGTGCCGATTGGGATCTCAGTATGGACCGATTCGACGGAAACGGGCGCATCGTCCATGGCCGATTTTGGCCGGATTGAGATTCGTCCACAACCGCAACGGCGTGGTAGCAGTTCGCGTTAAAGCAATCGGCCCGATGATGCCGGTACAATGATGGCGGCACAGATTAGACCTGTAGATCGATAGATTTTTATGAATAGATTATTTCAGTCACTTCGGCCCTTTATCCGTGGCGTAGTGCGCTACGCATATATCGTGTTGGCGGTGGCTATTCTGTTCACAGCCCTGGGTATTCACTTCGCCTCGGGACTGAGGATAGATACAGACTTCTCGAACCTCGTGCCGGGCCATTATGAGAGCGTCCAGGCGCTTGAACGCCTACGTGACACCGTAGGCGGGGAAAGCGATGTGTCAGTGGCCATGCGCAGTCCCTCTTTTGAGGCAAACAAAGCCTTTGCAGAGGAGCTAATTCCACGTGCGCTGGACATGACGCAGAACGACGGCGAACCCTTCTTGTCGCGGGTGGAGTTCAGGCGCGACACGGAGTTCATGGAGAACAACGCGCTGTATTTTGCTACAGATGAGGAGCTGCAGGAGATCACATGGCACCTTGAAGACCTGATTGAGGAGGCAAAGCTTGAGGCAAACCCTTTTTATTTTGGCCTCGACGATGACGAGGAGTTCGATGATGGAGAGGACACGGTAGCCGCGCTGGATGCCGTGTATGACCAGCTCGTCGGGCAGGAATACGCCATCTCGGAAGACAGCACCATTCTGGTAGTGCGCTTCTATCCCACGGGCGCGCAGACCGATATCGGGTTTATCGCTGATCTGTATGATGAGCTGGATCGGGTGATCGCAGACCTGGAGCCCACCGCGTTTCATGCAGATATGGAGGTGGTGGCCGGTGGGCGCCTCTACCGCCAATTGATAGAAGTGCGCACGATAACCGATGACGTGCTGGGCTCCTTTGGTGCCGGAGTGCTCGCAGTGCTACTTTTCGTCACGCTTTATTTTGTGTACAAATCGTACCGTGCGCGAGCGGGGCGCCGACACTCCAGAAGGGCCCTGCGGACGGCCATCTTCCGGGCTCCCGTGCTCGCCCTGGTTATTGGCGTGCCGCTGCTGATGAGTTTGACGTGGACGTTCGGTATCGCCTACCTGCTCTTCGGTACGCTCAATCTGATGACATCAACGCTCGGCCTGGTGCTTTTCGGATTGGGGATTGACTACGGAATCCACTTCTACGGGAGGTACACTGAGGAGCGGGCAGAAGGTGCGTCGATTCCGGATGCGGCCGAGACAACCTTTACGGGTACCGGGCAAGCTATTACGATTGGTGCGCTCACAACGGCCGCCGCGCTCTACGTTCTGTACTTCGCAGACTTCCGCGGTTTCAGCGAGTTTGGTGTCATTGCGGGCAATGGAATCATACTGGCGCTTGTTGCCATGACCGTGGTGATGCCGGCACTCCTCGCTGTGTTGGAGTGGTGGCGCCTCCTTAACTTTGAAGCCGGTGATGAAGACTACGAGGTCACGAAAAACAATGGCAAACGTTATCCGGGCGCGCGCGGGATTCTGGTGGGAAGCGGTGTGGCCGTGGTAGTGGCACTGGTACTCATGCCGGGAATCGGCTTCGAATATGATTTTGGATCGCTTGAGCCGGAGTACACCGAATACGAACAGAAGCGGCAGGTAATCCGCCAGGGAGAGCGTGCTGCCGGCCCGCGCAACCCCGCCTACGTTGTGTTAGACAGCCCCGAGGAGGTTGATGCCGTTATTCGAGCTGTTGAGGAGAAGGATCGTCAGCTCGGTGAGGAATCTCTGATCGATGAAGTGCTCAGCCTGCAGCAGCGCTTCCCGATGCGGCCGGAAGATCAGCAGGAAAAGCTGGCGCGCATCGCGGAGATTCGGGACTTGCTCGGGAGCCGCTACCTGGAGGATTCCGACGATGAAGACCTTGAGCGTCTTCGCCGTGCCGCTCAGACAACTGAGCCTGTAGCCGTAGAACAGGTACCCAGCTACATCCGAGAGCAATTTCAGTCTCGGGATGGCGAGGTGGGCAACTTCGTGATGATCGTGCCGAACGTTTCACTTGCGGACGGCCGCCTCTCCATGCGATTTGCAGAGCAGATAGGCACGATTGTTACTGGGGATGGATCGACCTACCACGCTGGCTCCACGTCTCTGGTGGCGGCGGATATGCTGCGCCTTCTTCAGCAGGAAGCTCCATGGATGATTCTGGCCACGTTTGTCATCGTGATGCTACTTATGTGGCTCTACTTCGGGGCCATCCGATGGGCGGCGCTTGCGCTGGTGCCTCTCGTTGTCGGCGTAATCTGGATGCTACTCGTAATGCAAATCTTCGGACTGCAGTTTAACTTCTACAACATGATTGTGCTGCCAGCGGTGCTTGGAATTGGTAATGACGCGGGTGCCCACCTGGCGCATCGTTACCGTGAAGAAGGGCCGGGATCGCTGTGGCGGGTCCTGAGGTCTACCGGCGAGCACGTGACGATGGGCGCGCTCACCACCATGATCGGGTTTGGAGGGCTCTTGCTTAGCTTCCACCCGGGTATCAGCTCGATTGGCGTGCTGGCCGTAATCGGTATCGGTACGACGCTATTCTCCGCCCTGCTTTTCCTGCCGGCGCTCATTCAGTGGATTGAAGACCAGCGGGATGGCGTTCACGGCGAAGAGGAGCTCGCGGAGATGTCAGATACTACCGCGTCGGGCGACGGAGTAGCCGGTTCGCAAGAGCCGGAAAGCACGCCCGCCACGTTGTAATTCCCGAGTAGCCTAAGATGAAGCTGAGGCCCGGCTGTAGTTCGCGTACTACCCGAGCACTGCGACTACTCGTCCGATAGCCAGGAAGACTCTTCGTCAAGTACGGTTGGTTCGGATGCCCCGTCGCCCATGGCACCGTCACCGGTAGGAGCCAACGAAGGGTGGACGAGCGAGTTGATCACCTGCACATACCGATCTGCAATGGCAGCCCAACTGAAGCGGTTACTGGTGTGCTCGGCTGCTTTGGTGGAGGCTTCTTCCAACCGGTCGGTGCGTTTGTGGTAATGCAGGATACGCTCGGAAAACTCCCAGGCGTTTCCGCTTTCAACAAGATGGCCGTTTTCACCGTCGGTGATGACGTCCGTAATGCCTTCCAGCCCGGCCGCTACAGTGGGTAGCCCGCAGAGCCCTGCCTCCAGCATCACCACCCCAAACCCTTCCATATCACCGGCTACCGGAATGTTGGGCATCACGAACAGGTCGGAGCCTCGATAGAGCTTCCGCAGACGCTCCTCCGAAATCCGGCCAAGTAACCGTACGCGCCCGTTAAGCTGATTATTTTCGATAGCCTGCTCCAGGCGAGCCGTTTCCGGGCCCGTGCCGGCCAACCAGTAGTGGACGTTTGAAGGCAGCAATGGCATCACATTATCGATAAACCACTCAAACCCCTTGCGCTCCACGTGTCGCCCGACGCTGCACAGTAGCAGCCCGTCCTCGGGTGATGTGGGCGGCAACGTCTCAGCATCCAGCTCATCAAGAAGCGCCAACCGCGCGGCATGCTTATCCGTTGGCTGGCCGAAGCGGGAGAGGTCCACACCGTTCGGCACCACCGATAACTTCGATGGGGAAAGGCCTCGTTTCAGGCAGGCCTGACCGGTAGCAGAGCTCACGGGTAAAACGGCATCGAGTGCGTCAAACGTCTTGGGGACGAGCCACTGGTAGGGCTTAAATGGTAGCGTGACATCCTGGCCGTGAGCGATCACGGCCATCGGTATGTTATGCTTTGCCAACTCAGCCCGCAGGCCAACCGCAAGAGAGCCGGTAACCATCGACGAAAATACAACCGCGTCGATCGATCCCTCACGAGCCTTCTTCCGAATCTGGTAGAGGGCTTTCGTAAGAAAGGGAGCCGTGAGAATATGAGTCCACCGCCATGTGCTCCGGAGTATAAGCGGCTCCACTTCCAGGGCTCGATGCCCGTCAAGCGCTTGATAGAGTTCCGTGGCCACCCGCTGCATACCGCCGACGTTCGCCAGCGGTCGGCCGGCCGGCGGAAAACAGTGTGAAACGAATAGAATACGCACGATAGCGGGCGGTTAGTGATCGACAGAGAGGGCGGGCCTGGAAGCTGTCTGTGGTGGTTCAGGCTCGGGTAAGTTTAGTACGTCGTGGTAGCACGCGTGCAGCCCGCGCATGATGCGGGGCCAGCGAAAGGCTTTCGACAGTTGTAGCGCAGCCTCACCAAAAGCGGTGCGCAGCGCATCATCCTCCACGAGCGTGCGCACGCCTTCCACGAATGCAGGTGTATTACCCGCCGGCACGAGAAAGCCCGTTTCGCCATGTGAGACAAGCGAGCTGCTCCCGGTTGCTTCGGCGCAAACGGCGGGCAGGCCGCTCGCCGCTGCTTCAAGCACAACGTTTCCGAAAGCCTCGGTATCGCTCGGAAAGAGAAAGACATCCGACGACGCGTAGACGCGGCCGAGTTCTTCTCCTCCAAGGTACCCGGTAAAGATGGTCCGCGGAAGCCGCGCGCGCATCTCAGCTGCTGCCGGGCCATCGCCCACCACAACACTTCGATGCGGCACGCCATGGCGCTCCAGCGTTCGTAAGGTTTCCGATAGGGTGTTGAGACCTTTTTCCCACACCAGGCGCGAGACAAACGTAACGACCACGTCGTCATCTGCAATGCCATGAGAGCGGCGCCATTCCAGCGAGCGGTTCTGGGGATTGAAGATCTCCGTGTTTACGCCACGACGCCACAGGCGCAAATCGGCAGTGAAGTTCTTTTCCTCTAACACCTCCAACATGGACGAGGAGGGCACATAGACCTGCCGGAACTGGTTATAAAACCATCGGAGGTAGGCCCAGATTATCGGCTCAAGCATCTGGAGCCGGTAGTATTTGAGGTAGGAGGTGAAGTGCGTATGGTAAGACGCCACACGAGGGATTCCCCATCGCTTTGAAAGCCTTAGCGCCTGAAATCCCAGAATATCTGGTGTTGCAATGTGGATTAACGTAGGGTTGAAGCGTGCCAGCTCTTCCTGTATCTCTCGCGAGAGGGAATAGGTCAGCCGGTAGTCCGATCTTCCGGGAGCCGCAATAGACGGTGCCGGAAGGAGCCGCCCCACGTGATCCACGGCAGGTTGATCAATGGTGGGGGCAACAACCAGAACAGGCACGCCCTGCTCTTCAAGATAGGCAACGAGCCGGTTAAGCGTCAGCGCGACGCCGTCCGCCACGTGATTGTACGCCCCGGCAAAGAGCGCCACACGCAACGGCCCTTTACCCGACTGCGCCGGAGAAGGACTACTATTTTGCGAAACGGAAACGCTCATTTGGATAGAATACCGGACGTTATGGTGTGCGGCTGCGAACGGCACGATCAAACACGGGTTCGGGAAACTACCCGTATCGGCACGCACATTAGTTCATCGTTAAACACTTATTACGGCTATCTTCATTCTTTAGGCCGGCAGGCTTCTGGCCGCGATGTTATATAGCCGCCACCTTCAAGAGTATGGTAACGGAAACGCCCAGGCCGTTACATTTTTCGCACGTTCCGTCGGTCACGCAGCCTTGCGTTTCGAGGAAAATGTCTCGCGGAATTTCCGGAGCTTCGGCTTAATTACTACCTGGCAGTAAGGCTGCCAGGCATTGTTCTGGTAATAATCTTGATGCTTGTCCTCGGCAACGTAGAAGGATTCCAGCGGCTTCAGCTCGGTGACAATGGAGTCTTCGTACGCCCCGGAGGTGTTCACTTCGTCCATAACCTTCTGCGCTTCTACTTTCTGTTCGTCGTCATGGTAGAGGATAATGGAGCGGTACTGTGGGCCGACGTCGTTACCCTGACGATTACGCTGCGTGGGGTCGTGTATCACAAAGAAAATTTCCAGCAACTCGCGATAGGTGATCTCTTCGGGATCAAACGTGATCTGCACTACTTCCGCATGCCCGGTGGAGCCTCCACAGATTTCGCGATAGGTTGGGTTCGCCGTGTGGCCCCCGGCATATCCTGAAACAACTTCCCGGATGCCAGCGACTTCTTGATACACCGCTTCAAGGCACCAGAAACAACCGCCGCCAAAGGTGGCTTTAGGGTAAGAGGACTGCATGTGTGCGGGTGGAATTTAAGTGTGTTTCGTCGTAACATAGTGATACGGAGTTTCGCGTAGATGGTGGCGCTTCCAGCGTCCTATCCTGTATCGAACATGTCACGTTCAAGCGGAATGCTTTTTGTCTGTAGCTTTAGCCAGTTTCAGATCATCCGTCCGGATTCATGCGCTACGTCATAAGTATTGTTTTTCTTGCGCTGCTTCTGGCGGGGGCTGGTGTGTGGGTTTCCTCGCACGGTGCGCCGCAGGTGCAGCGATCATCGGACGTGGCAGACGGGCGGATCTGTGCTGAGCCACTCACCTATCGCCTCGCGGAGGTCGATCCTCGTTTCGGTATTTCAAAGGAGGAGTTACGGAATGTAATTGCAGAGGCTGCAGCTGTATGGGAGGAAATCGCGCCACGTCGTCTTTTTGCGTACGACCCCAATGGTGCCCTCGGTATTTATCTACGGTATGATGAGCGACAGGGCACATGGGAGAAACGGCAGGAGGCCGAGCGAGCACTTGAGCAGGCCCGGGGCCGCTACGACCGTCTCGTGCAGCGACACGAAAATAGAGAACACGAGCTACAGACGCGCCGCGCCGTTCACGAGTCGAAGGTGGAGCGCGTGGAGCGCATGACCGTCCATCACAACCAACGGGTCCGCGCTTGGAATGACGGGGCAATTGAGCGTACGTCGCGTCTTGCTGATCAACTGGAGGAGGAGGCCCGGCAGATTGCCCGGCAACAGCAACGCGTAGAAGAGAGCCTTGCGGAAGTGGAGCGAGCGAGAGAGCGATTCAACCGCACCGTCCGCGAGATGAACGCAAAGGTGGAGGCATTAAACCAGCAGATTGACGCGTTCAATCAGCAGTTTGCGCGAGGAGGAGGCTACAACAAGGGCCTCTACGAACAGAAGACGGCGGAAGGTAGGCTCGTGCGCTCTATAACGGTGTTTCAATTTCACGACCGGGATGATCTGCGGCAGGTGCTCGCTCACGAGCTCGGCCATGCCCTCGGCATCAGGCACGTGGACGACCCTGCGGCGCTGATGTATTACCGGATGACAGACGAAAACCGCGCCCGCACTCGCCTCGCCGCCGCCGACCGGCAGGCCCTGCGGGAGGTGTGTGGATGGTGATTGGGTCTGTCGCGCGGTACGTCGCCGCTTGGAACCTGAGATCCCCGAACGCCCAGGCTCCCATTCCGAATCCACGCCTTCGTCTTCAATCGGCTGGCGCCGATTTGCGCTCAGGCTGACGGGGGTTGTAATCGTTTTTTGAACGTCCCCCAATTCCCACGCGGCGACGCAGCAGCGCTGCACCGCTACGGGTCGATTTTTCGTTCAACCAACGCCCATCGGCATCCTGATCGCCCGACTGCTGGATGGGGGCCGCCCATCGGCACGACATGTCGTGCCGCTACGCATGGTTTCATCTTTTCGTCCAACGATCGCCCATTGGCGCACCGCCGTGCGCCGCTACGCCTCGTTTCTTCGATTCCTCGATTCCTCGTTTCCAAACGAGAACCCCCACACCCGCAGACCCCCACACAAAGACGCAGCACCGCTACGCAGCTACGCGTCTTTTCCTCGTTTCATCGTCTCCTCGTTTCCTCGATTCGCCAACTCACAAGACCCCCCGCAACCACCGCCCGGTGTGGCTCTCGTCAATCGCAGCCAGGTCCTCCGGGGTGCCTGCGGCTACGACTTCGCCCCCGTTGACGCCGCCTTCCGGCCCGAGGTCCACGATCCAGTCGGCGCCCTTCAGCACGTCAAGGTTGTGCTCCACGATGATGACGGAGTGGCCTTCTTCGACGAGCGCGTTGAACGCGTCCATCAGCTTGCGGATGTCGTCGAAGTGGAGGCCGGTGGTGGGTTCGTCGAACAGGTAGAGCGTACGGTCGGAGGCGGTGCGGCTGCGGCCTTTGCTGAGGTGCGAGGCGAGCTTGATGCGCTGCGCCTCACCGCCGGAGAGCGTGGTAGAGGGCTGGCCCAGCGTCAGGTAGCCGAGCCCCACGGCCTGTAGCGGCGTCAGGCGGTTGACGACGGTGGCTTCGTCGGCAAAGAACTCCGCCGCTTCGTCGACAGTCATCGACAGGATGTCGTGGACGTTCTTGCCGTTGTACGTGATGTCGAGCACGTCCTGTTTGTAGCGTTTGCCGCTGCACGCCTCGCACTCCAGGTAGAGGTCGGCCAGAAACTGCATCTCCACCTTCACCACGCCCTCGCCCTTACACTGCTCGCAGCGGCCCCCCGGCACGTTGAAGGAAAAGTAGCCGGGCTTGAGGCCCCGGAGGCGCGCCTGATAGGTGTCGCTCAGCAGGTCGCGGATGCCGTCGAAGGCGTTCGTGTAAGTGGCGGGGTTGGAGCGCGGCGTGCGCCCGATCGGGCTCTGGTCCACCATCTCCACCTGGTCGATATGGGCATGCCCACGAACCGCATCGTGTGCGCCCATCTTCTCTTCGCTCTGTTGGCCCATCCGGCGGAGCAGCGCCTGGTAGAGCGTCTGATGCACAAGGGTCGATTTCCCGGTGCCCGAGACGCCTGTCACGCAGCAGATCATCCCGAGGGGGAATTCCACGTCGATATTTTTGAGGTTGTGCTGCCGTGCGCCCTCCACCCGAATCACCCGCTCGGGGTCAACCGGCCGGCGCTCCGTCGGCACGGGCACCTTTTTACGCCCGCTCAGGTAGGCGCCGGTGAGGCTTTCGTCATCGTCCAGAATGTCATCGTAGGTGCCCTGAAACGTGACGTTGCCGCCGTAGCGCCCCGAGCCCGGGCCGAGATCCACCAGCACATCGGCGCGGCGCATCAGCTCGGGCTCGTGCTCCACCACGATCACCGTGTTGCCGATGTCGCGCAGGTTTTCGAGGATGGACGTGAGGCGGTCAATGTCGCGCGGGTGCAGGCCGATGGTGGGCTCATCGAGCACGTAGAGGGAGCCGACCAGCGAGGAGCCGAGGGAGGTCGATAGGTTGATGCGTTGCGCCTCTCCGCCGGAGAGCGTCTGTGCCAGGCGATCGAGCGTAAGATAATCGAGGCCGACTTCCACCAGGTATTTCAGCCGCTTGCGGATCTCTTCCAGGACCCGCCCCGCCACTTCCTCTTCGTACGAGGAGAGGCTGACGTTCTCGAAAAACGTGCGCGCCTCAGCGGTGGTCATGGCGGAGACGTCGCCAATGTGCTTGCCGCCTACCTGCACGTACAGCGCTTCCCTGCGCAGCCGGTAGCCGTCACAGCTCGGGCAGGGGAAGTACCCACGGAAGCGCGCACGGAAGATGCGGTAGTGCATCTTGTACGCTTTCTTGGAGAGGAACACGAAGAACGGAGTGAGCCCGATATAGTCGCCACGGCCTTCCCACAGCATCGTGCGCACGTCGTCCGGCAGATCGCGGTAGGGCGTGTCGATATCGATGCTCTCTTCGGCGCAGAGGCGTATGAGCGTGCGGAAGTGCTTGCTCCACTTGTCGGTGCGGAAGGGGGCGAGGGCGCCCTGGCGGATGGTGAGGTCCTTGTTGGGCACCACGAGGTCTTCGTCGATGCCCGGCACACTGCCGAAGCCCTCGCACTCGGGGCAGGCGCCCAGCGGACTGTTGAAAGCAAAGAGCTGCGGCGTGGGCTCTTTGAATGTCATCCCGTCGCGCTCGAAGTGCTCGCTGAAGCGCCGCGGCTCGGGCGTTGGCGCGTCGTCGTCGCGGGGCATCACCTGCACGAGGCACCGGCCGCCGCCCTCGCGGAAGGCGTGCTCGGTGGAGTCGGCGATGCGGGTGAGCGTCTCCTCGTTGCCCTTCCGGATGGCCAGCCGGTCGGCCACCACCAGCAGGCGGTCGCTGCCGTAGTAGATGGCCTTCTCCGGGGGCGTTTCGTTGAGGTCCAGCACCTCGGGCCGCTTGCCGTCGTCGGCCTGTTTTTCGGTGGGGAGGAGCAGCAGGCGAAAGTAGCCGCGCTCCAGCAGGGCGGTGAGCTCGTCGGTGAGGGTGGTATCCTTGTGCTCAGGCACCGGGAAGCACAGGTAGAAGCGCGTGCGGTCGTCCAGCTCGCGCTGCAGCGTCTCAGCCACGCTGCGCGGGCTATCTTGCGTCACGACCTTCCCGCTCACCGGCGAGATGGTCTTGCCGACGCGGGCGTAGAGCAGGCGGAGGTGATCGTAAATCTCGGTCTGCGTGGCGACTGTGGAGCGCGGGTTCTTCGAGGGCGCCTTCTGCTCAATGGCGATGGCCGGCGCCAGACCCGTGATGAGGTCCACGTCGGGCTTATCCATCCGCTCCAGAAACTGCCGCGCGTACGCCGAGAGGCTTTCCACGTACCGCCGCTGGCCTTCCGCGTAGATGGTATCGAACGCCAGGCTTGACTTGCCCGAGCCCGACGGCCCGGTCACCACGATCAGCTTGCCCCGCGGCAGCGTCACGCTGATGTCTTTCAGGTTATGCTGCCGGGCCCCACGGATGACGATGTTGCGGCGGGCTTCCTGGCGGGCATCGGCGGAAGCCACCGCGGCGACGGGCGTGCCGGAGGCGGCAGCAGGACTGGCGGGCATAGCGGGACGGGATGGTCGTGAAAACAACAGCCTTCCTGCAACGCCTGCTCTGCCCGATTGATGCGGGCGACGCGGTGCGAAGGTGTGGGAGGGTGGTTACGGTGTTGGTTCGCGCGGATGTGGCCGTGTGGGGGCGACGCGAGGAATCGACCCGTAGCGGCGCACGGCCGTGCGCCGTGGTGTGGGGGTGTGGGGGTTCCCGGTTGGAAACGAAGCGGCGATGCGTAGCGGCACGACGTGTCGTGCCGATTGGCAGCGTCGCCACGCGGAAATTGGGGGATCGTTAAGAAACGATCCGCACCCCCGTCAGCCTGAGCGCAAATCGGCGCCAGCCGATTGAAGACGAAGGCGGGAGATGAGGAAACGAAGAACGTAAGAGTCGAAGCGGTTCTGCCTGAAGCGATCTCCGAGAGGAAGGCCGCGTGGTGAGAGAAACGACGAATGGAGGAGCCGAGGAATCGAGGAGAGGATTGCTCGGGTGTGGGAGTTGGAGGTGTTGAGAAGTGAGGGGTCGAAGCCCCGACACGTAGCAGCACGGCGTGCCGTGTCGCATTTGTTTTGCACGAGTAAAAAGTGTAGATTATCGACACCCTGGGTAGTCCACGTGCGCAGGATTGGAATGCAGAACAATGTAACGCAACACATGGAGAAGACTGTCGCGCTTCTACTTTTCTTCCTCTTCGTTGCCGCAGTCGGTCTGCCGGTGCTCCAAGATGACCCCTACGCCTTACGTCCGACGTTGGTGGGTGAACCTGCGGCCGAGCGCATATGGCTGGAGCCCGCCATCGAAAAGGTTGCGACACTCAGTCAGTCGGAGGAATATTCACTGAACATGCCCCAGGTCGCTACCCTTGGGCCCGAGGGATCGGTGCTCGTATATGACCTTGGCGATCTGCAGTTGAAGGCGTTTGCCTCCGATGGTACCTACCTGCGGACCTACGGTTATGGGCAGGGCACGGGGATAGGGGAGATTGAGCAACTGCGATACGGTGGCGTCTGGCAAGACTCACTCGTGTTCCTGGTCGATGGCATGCAGCGCCAGGTGAACTTGTTCGATCTTGAGGGGCAGTTGCTCGAAACGGAGTCGTACCCGGAAGGTGTATTACAATATGTGCGTGGGGCCGACGGCACGCGGTACGTACGGCTTCCACCGACAGGACCTGAAGATCATCTGCTGGAGGTGCACACGCCGGGCGCTGTGCGCCAGGTGCCTTGGTTCTCCGAAGATCCACCAGATTCTGGGGTCTGGCACGATGGCTGGTTGAATGTCCACGGTGATCGAGCACTCTACGCGGCGCTCTACGCACCTGTCATTCTTGCCTACACCGCTGATGATACGGTGGGCACGGCCCATCCCACACCAGACTTCGGCGGGCCGTTTCATGGCACCCCCACGCACACCGGCGAGGGTATTTACCACATGTGGTCGGAGGTTGACGGCGATGCGCTCTCGGTGCAACTGTGGACCACGGAGGGGATGCCTATTGCAGGTTCGGCACCGGACACCCTGTTTTTCGACGTCTATGATGCCACGGACGTGTCGTATCAGTACTCGGCGCGCTTCGCGGCCCCCGGGATGAACGCCACGTATGCGCCGGAGTCCGGGCTACTTGTAGCTGTGCAGGATACGACCGTGGATCTGTACCGCGTTACCGGCATGCCGTAAGCGTGAATCTGCAGCCTTACTGAATCCTCACCATTTTTCGAGAAAAGGCCTTGAGAACCACATGGAAGGCGTGCGTCCGCGGTGCGGTGGTCATCTTGCTGCTTGCTGGAATTTCCGACTTCGCGGCGAATGATGATCCGTATCACCTGCGGCCTGTGTTGCAGGGTGAACCGCCAGCCGAGCGCACATGGCTGGAGCCCGCCATTGAAAAGGTTGCGACACTGAACCAGTCAGACGAATATATACTTTACACACCTGAGGTCGCTACCCTTGGGCCTGAGGGGTCGGTTCTTGTGTACGACTTTGGCGAACATCAACTAAAGGCGTTTGCCCCCGATGGTACCTACCTGCGGACCTACGGTTATGGGCAGGGCACGGGGATAGGGGAGATTGA
>SLED01000324.1 GCA_007124945.1 Salinibacteraceae bacterium
AACTACGTATCCCGATGCCGCCCCTCAAAAACGCGGAGGAAATCCTCAAAATCATCCATTCTCAGAGAGGGATGCGTGTTCCTCCGGTGTATTGACAGTGAGACACTACACGAACGCCGGGACTGCATTCCCCACAAACACCGATCTTTATCATGACCAACAGCTACGCTCAGCTACTCCTGTTCGGATTGATTGTGGTCGCACTCTCCGGCTGCCAGATCGTTGAGTCGGACGTCGGCACGGTTAATCTGAGCATTTCGACAGACAGCACCACGTACGAACTGCAGCGCACGCCCGGTATCTACTCGGTTAGTTTAACGGTGGATATAACAAACGAGGGCCACTCCACTGTATTTCTGCACCGCGCGTGCGGCTACGGCGATCAGCCCGGGTATACATTAACCCGAGTGAAGGGCGATGAACGCATCTGGCTCGGAAACCTTATTTGCATTACTAAGCCACTGAGACAACCGATTCCGCTGGAACCAGGAGAAACGTATACGCACCTGCTCGAGATGGAAAGCACGGTTTCTCCGAACGCGGTTCCACCCAAAACGATGGACATGCGCACGGGCGAGTTTCTACTTGAGTATCACGTGCAACGCACTGATCGCGTAGAAGGCTGGGCGCCCGTTGACCTGGCCGATGAGCCCAAGCGGTGGTCGAACACGTTTACTGTACTTCCGCCGTCAGATCCATGAGTCGCTTACGCTCACTCCTCTTGCTGTAAGACGGTAGCTGGTTGACTCGCGAGACGTTCGGCGTTTTCGCGCAGTAGATCCACCGCCAAATCGATGGTTGGCAGATGCGTTCGGAAGGAAAGAATGGCCAGGCGCAACATGTAGTTACCATTGACGCGCGTGGACGAGAGGAAAATGCGCCCATCCTGCAGCATCAACTCCCGGAGGTTTTGATTGAACCTGTCAGCATCCCGGCCATCGGGCTTGTAGCGAAAAAGGACGACGGAGAGGTCGGGCTCCGGACCCGTCTCGAAGCCCGCATCACCCAGCCGTTCCCAGGCGTACCGGGCCAGTAGCAGCTTTTCTTTGAGAGCCTTGCGAAACGGTCGCAGGCCGTGCAGGCGCAGCGGCAACCACATCCGCAGCCCCCGGAAATGCCGGCTTAGCTCCGGCGAGACGTCGGCGGGGGAGTACGTTCGTTGAGACTGCGCGTCCTGCATATAATCGGCCCGGTAGTCATGCGCTTTCGCCAGCAGGTCGACATCGCGTACCACCAGCGCGCCACTCCCGTACGGTAGAAACAGCCCTTTGTGAGGGTTCAGCACGGCTGAGTCGGAGCGTTCAATGCCCTGCATCTGCTGTCGGCCGTGAGCTGTTAGCAGGAAGAAACCGCCGTAGGCTGCATCCACGTGGAGCCAGAGATCGTGCCGCTCTGTAACATCGGCGATAACAGACAATGGGTCCACCGAACCGGTGTCCGTTGTCCCGGCCGAGCCCACCACCATCCAGGGGATCAAGCCCTGCTGGCTGTCCAGGCGGACCTGTTCGTCGAGCAGATCTGCGCGCATACGGAAACGATCGCCGACAGGTATATGGCGCAGGGTCGCCTCCGTAAGGCCAGCCACGTGCAATCCGCGCTCCACGCAGTGGTGCGTCTGCTCGGTGACGTACACCACGGCATCTGCGTACTGCTCCGCCTTGAGTCCGGCGGCCTCGCGCGCTGTGACCACGGCGGTAAGATTGGCCATGGAGCCTCCCGAGGCAAGATACCCACCGGCCGTATCCGGGTAGCCCAGCAGGTCGGCCATCCATCGAACCAGTCGGTTTTCGATGTTAACCGCACCCGGCGATGCATAGTGTACCCCGGCATACCGGTTCGCCACTGCAGCCAGGTAGTCTCCAAGCGCCGCAGCGTAGAGCCCACCACCGGGGATGTACCCGAGATGACCTGCCGAAGCCGGATTTATGCCGTGGGTATCCACGTGTGTTTTAAGCGTCTGCAGCTCTGACGCGATCGGGGCAGGCTCTTCCTCAAGAGGCGTCTCCAGCAACTCCTGCACAACCTCCTCGTCCGGTACCCACGCAGGGCGCTCAGGAAGACGCTCAAGAAATGATTCTGCGTACTTCTCAACCGCCGCGTGCAACTCAGCACGGCGAGCGGAACCTGGCTCAAGTCGTTTTGCCTCTTGTTCGAGCTGAACGAGTTCCTCACGCAAGGACATATGTCTCCGGCCGAATGGTGGTAAATGGGATTAACCCGAACGTCAGTGCTCCAGTGCGATCTACTGTAGTTTCCACAAAACGATGGTCTACCTGACGATCAACCCGCGTGCACAAAAGCCGCGCACCGGCAACCCTCCGGTCCGATCATCCCTTGTGACTGAACATGATCAACACGCTCGTCATTTTCCGTGCCTGACAGCTACACGTCGCGCACAGCGAGATGCTGCTACCCCCCAGCGTATTCTTGCACACCCGCCGCTTCAACCATCACGTCGAAAAGCTGCGTGTTGCGCGTGAACTGTCCGATAGCCTCGCTGCCGGGCCCGAGCGCGGCGAGCTCCACATAGTCCGACGTGTGCATGCTGCCGATCCAGTTGATGGCGGTGTAATTCGCCTGAATAGCCGACAGCACCGCGGAGGGTCGATTGCGCAACTCGTAGATGGTCTCGAGCTCTCCCTGTAGGGATTTCTGTAGCGTGTGGGCCTGGCGACGGGTGATCCCAAAGCCCCAGGCTTCCTCAATTAGGTCCTTTACCTCAATGTACGTACTGTTTTCATCGAGCTGAGCCAAAACCCAGTTGTTGGTGTGCGTCATCGCCATCAAGCGATCAAACTTTGTATTGGAGTCACGGTAGCCCGACCCAATGCCATTTACGCCGGGATTGGCGTTTCCGTGATCGGTAGTAATGATGACCAGCGTGTCGTCGCGGCCATCCACAAATTCGAGCACGCGCCCGATCGCGTCGTCGAAAGCGATCTGATCGTATACGAGTCCAGCGGAATCGTTGCTGTGGGCGGCATGGTCCACACGACCTCCTTCAACCTGCAGAATAAAACCATTCTCGTTCTTGCTCAGCCGCTCCAGCGCACGGTCCGTCATCTCCGCAAGCGTCGGGATGTCTCGCTCGTACTCTGGCGTGTTGACGTGATCCAGCGTGTACGGCACGTGAGAGTTGTAGAACGTCCCCAACAGCTGCCCGTCTGCGTTCCAGTTCATCAGGTCGTCCTTCTTGTTCACAACGGTGTAGCCCTTCACTTCAAACGCACCGAACAGGTCCTTCCCGTCGTCCCGCTGGTCCGCATCAAAATGCCGTGAGCCACCACCCATCAGTACGTCGTACTCTCGCTCAAGATACTGCTCGGCAATCTCGTCTTCCATCCCCCGGGCTTCTACGTTTGTCGAAAAGCCCGCAGGCGTGGCGTGTGTAATTCGGGTTGTCGTTACCAGTCCGGTGCCCTTGCCGGCGTCACGAAAGATCTCGCAGATCGTCCGGAGCGCGTTTCCGTCTGGATCCATGTTGACAGCGCCATTATTGATGCGCTGCCCGCAGCCCCATGAAGACGCCGCCGAGGCGGAGTCCGTGACGATGGAGTCGAGCGAGGCCATATCCATAAGGCCCCTCCGCGCGCGCCCATCCAGGTAAAGCTGTGCCCAGTGCGAGTGTCGATCATCCCGACGGGTCAGAAGTAGATCGGCGAGCGTGAGCGTCCCCGAACTCATTCCATCACTGACCAGAAAGATGACGTTCTTTGCATCTCCGGGATGCTCAATTCTCTCGGTGTCTGTAACTGAGCCATTGCTGGCATGAGCAAATGCACCGGAACCAACGAAGAGCGAACCGAGCACGCCCGTTTTCAAGAATGAACGGCGATCAACACCGTGGCGTGCGACGGACTCGTGCGCGTTAGTGGACATAGGGATCAAGGAGCTGTTGAGAGACGACTACAGAACGATTATCGATGGGACGCAGTACGTTCCGAAGCGATCCGGCACGCTACTGCCCGCTGGGGCAAAGGTAAGAAGTGTAATGTTATGAAACTAAAAAGGATCTTCAGACCCGAGCGCCGGCACTTCGTGCTTGTGGAGAAACGAACAACACCAAACTTTGCCGAGGCCCCACAGTATTGTCTGGATGGACGTTTTTATTATACGAACCACTGCGATTGAACCGACAGCACGTTATGGCCACGAAAACCAAGGAACAGCCCAGCTCCACGGCCGATCAGCTACGCGCCCTGATCCGCCTCCAACACATCGATAACCGTGTCGATCAGATTAAGAAGCTGCGGGGGGACCTTCCTGAAGATATTCGCGATCTGGAGGATGAGAAGGAGGGGCTCGAAACGCGCATTGAAAACATCCAGAATGAGAAGAAGGAGAACGAGGAGCGCCGGTCTCAGGCAGATAAAGACATGAAAGAGGCCGAGCAGCTGATTAAGAAGTACGAGGAGCAGCAGCTTCAGGTGCGAAATAACCGGGAGTACGATGCGCTGACCAAAGAGATTGAAGCGCAGAAAAAACGGATTGAGGAGGCCGAGCAGGTTATGGAGGAAGTGGATACCGCCTCTGAAACGTACGAGGATACCATTTCCGAGGCGCAGGAGCGCCACAGCGACCTCGCTAACCTTCTGGAAGAAAAGAAGGAGGAGCTGGACGAGGTTCTGGAGGAGACCCGCCAGGAGCAAAAAGCGCTTGAAGAGAAGCGCGAGGAAGCCGAAGAGGAAGTGGACGACCGCTATCTGCGCGCCTATGAGCGACTGCGCAACCGTTTGCGTGATGGACGGGCTGTCGTACCACTGGAACGAGGAGCCGCCGCCGGTTTTGCCGTCCCACCTCAGCGTCAGATGGAGATCCGGCAGCGCAAACGTATCGTGGCGTGCGAGCACACCGGCCGCGTCATTGTTGATGAAGAACTCTACAACAACACCATTGACGACATGGATGTGTAACGGGCACATCCAGTCAGTGAGGTCGTATAATATTTTGTATGTGTATCGGGAAACCGCGCCCGTTGAGCCTTGCGGCTCACAGGTGAGGAAAGTCCGAACACCGAAGGGCACCGTGTCCCGACAATCTCGGGAGTCCTGCTTCGGCAGGAACGGCAAGTGCAACAGAGAGCAGACCAGCCGATGGCCGCGCCTCGCGCGGCACAGGTGATGGGTGAAAGGGTGAGGTAAGAGCTCACCAGTGCTGCGGGTAACCGTAGTAGCTGGGCAAACCCCACGGGGTGTAAGACCAAACAGCGCTGCGTCCGGCTACGGCCGGAATAGGCGGCCCGCTGAATTGCAGCGCGGGTAGGTCGCTTGAGGCTGCCGGCAACGGCAGTCCCAGATAAATGGTTGCCAGCCGCGTGCGACGCCTGCGACGTAGCACACGGTCAACAGAATTCGGCTTACAGATACACGTGCATCGCAGTAAAAACAAAAGCGGCACCCTCCTGCTCGGGAAGGTGCCGCTTTCCTTTTGTCACTTATTTTTTCTCCGCAGCTTACTGATCATCCTGCGGCGGCGGTAGTGGCTCGGCATCCCCATCCTGAGCAGGAGGCATTTGCTGCTGCATGGGCGCCTGCTGTTGCGGCGCGTCCCCTCCTCGCTGCTGAATCACACTACCAGCCTGCTCCTCCGGAATCGCAAAGTTGGTCATAATGGCCAGCACGATGAACAGCGTCGCCATCGTCCAGGTAGCCTTCTCCAGGATGTCCGGAGCCTGCCGCGCACCCAGAATCTGTTGCGCCGCACCTGCAGCACCGCCTCCTCCAATACCCGCCAGGCCGCCACCCTTACCGGCCTGCATCAGCACAACCGTGATAAGCGCAAGCCCGATCAGCGCGATAATGACAATCAGCAAGAAAAAGAAAAACATAAGTTCCGGCGAGAAGCCACTGGTTTAAGTACGTGGACTGCTATATCAAACGCTCCTATACGAAGCGTGTCATCCTTCGTTTCCATCAGGCGCCCTCGCTATTTTGAAGAGCTTGCTGAGCCAGCAGGAGCGCGATGGCAGATTTCATGTCTTTTATCTCACCACGACCTGCACGGGCCACTGCCTCTTCAAACGGCAACTGAACGACCCGCACATGCTC
>SLED01000094.1 GCA_007124945.1 Salinibacteraceae bacterium
CCCTCGATCGTAGTCGAGGGCAGGCCTGCGCTCAGGCTGACGGATGGGAGAGTGGTGTAGGGCAGGCTGGTAGCGGGGTTGCGAAGTGTTGCAGTGCGGGAGTACGAGGACGCAGATCGGTTCGTCAGAATCGCTGTAGCGCTGTCTGGCCCACACTCGTCATGCTGAGCGCAGAGAGCGCAGCGAACGAAGACGAAGCATGGCGGTCAGACGGAGCCGCTAAGGACGGACGTAACAAGGAATGGAGATAACGTGCGCTGAAAAAGGTCGCTCCCAAGGCGCTTTTCGTTGTACTGGTGGCCAGCGCTACAAAAAGGCCGCGCCGATGACGCTTCTTGCAATGAGGGCTCGAGCCCGCCACTATGTCGTTGCCGCCGTTTCGGCTGCAGCCGCCTTTCTGTTTCAACACCCTACGCCAGGGCACTCTCGCGGTTAGAGTCGCGGATAAACAAGCAAGAAGATCCCGAAAGCATTGACAGATGCTGCATATGATTGCGGTCGACTTTTGGTGCCAGACCGAACAGGCTAATGTCCGCGCGCGGTGCTCGGGAGATCGAGTCCATGAAGGGTGCGTTGAAGACGTGGCACTCTGTGGAGTCTGGGAGGCGAGCATCCTCGATGAGTTGTTTCAGGTATCCTCGGGCCTCCGGTATGATTGACTCATCCTCGCAACTCATGATCAGTCTGATGGGGCCGCTCCAGTTAGTGTGCAGCTGGTAGGCCAGGAGGATCGTCAGATCGAGGTTGGCAAGTCGCAGGCCAAGTTCCCAGTCCGGGTGCTGCTCCCTCACCCACACATTGATCATGCGCTCGTGCCCGAGCTTTGCCTCCGGATGCTCGTAGAGTAGGGCCGTGCCCATATAGTACCGGGAGGCGATCTGTGGGAATTGGGCGACCGTTTCGTCATCATACTGGTGGGCAAATCCGAAAAGGATATTGGGCGGGAAATGTCCACCAGACAGGATCTGCACGCTCTGCTCAATACCCTTCAAAAAAGAAGGTGCTTCGATACAAACCGCCGATGCGGTTAGGTCGAGTGCCCGAAACTCGCGGGCGACCTCGCGCACGGTTTCGAGTCCCCCGTGCGGTGAGTCGGAATTCAGACGTCCGTCCGCCTTTTCGATACCGAGGAGCTTCAGCGATCCCTTGGGCTTTACGAGCACGCGGAGAAAGCGAAACACTCCATCTACCTGGCTTCGTGACGTTACTGGGACGAGCAGATCCGGCTTCCACGCCCGCTCATTCGGTTCTTCAGGTGACTGTTCTATATGTTTGACCGCCCAATCTGCGAGTGAGACGAAGATACTGCTTCGGACCGTCTCATAGGGACTCGTTAGCTCCTTCTGAGATAGATAAACGTACGTGGCCAGGACAATCGAAAGTGCAATCAAACCAAACGTGGCGCTAATCACGAAGATGGCAATGAGGCATCCCGTTGCTCCAACCGCTGGAATCCAAATCGGAATCCGGAATTTCGGCCGGAAGGACGGCATGTTCAGTGCCTGTTCAATCAGCACCACCAGGTTGATCGACAGGTAGGTGAGCAGGAAAAACATCGTGATGAGCATGGCCACCCGGTTCAGGCTTCCGAGGAGCAGCGCCGCAGCCACGAGTGCTCCCGTGATAAGCGTTGCATTGCGGGGTGTCTGGTCCTCTGTAGTAGCTCCGACAAACTCATGTGCGGGTAGCACCTCGCTTTTTCCAAGAGCATTGAGCGTATACGGAGCAGCGACCAGTGTGCTTAAGGTCGCTGTAAACGTGGAAGCCAGCACGCCCGCCATCACTATCTCCGGGACTGCGGAGCGTTCAATGACGATATAAACGTTGCTGGTCAGCTCCTCAGGCGTAGCCACAAGGCTATACCATACCGCGAGCACAATGTACACAACAAAGGCGGTCGCTACAGCAGCAAGCGTTCCTCGAGGTATGCTGCGCCGTGGATCCTTCAGAGCCCCCGACATGCTGGCTCCAACCATGATACCCGTACCGGCGGGAAAGAAGACAGCGAAGAGCGTCCAGTATCCTCCACCCTCGAATGCTCCCCAAAGCGTGGGGGAATGGAGTTCATCGGGCCCTCCGAGCGGAGAAAGCCCAAGAAAAATCGACCCCAGTGAGGCCAGAATCACAATGAGCACGATTCCCTGAAGCCGGAAGGCGAGTTGGGTGGACAGGTACGCTGCGACGAATCCGACCGCGAAAATCGCGTAGACGACCAGGTATTGCGAGTGGTCGGGGAAAAGGTACAGCCAGACTTCGCTGAAACCGTAGATGTAGAGGGCAGCCGAGAGGGCCTGTCCGATATACAGAGGAATCCCGATGCTGCCACCGGTTTCCAGGCCCATGGAACGGCTGATGATAGCGAACACGCCGCCGGGCCCGACGCGGGTGTTGGTCGACATGGAAGAGAGCGCGACGGCTGTCGCACCTGTGATCAGAAAGATGGTGCAGATGATCAGCAGTCCGCCAAAAAGCCCGGCATGCCCGACGAGCCAACCCTCGCGGAGATACATCATCACCCCAAGAATGGTCAATGCCGTGGGCCGATATACGCCGGAAAACGTACCGAGCGTACCGTTTGAGGTGGTGTCGGGTGTAGCTGTCGTGGTGGAGTCGCTCATTCGGGCAAAACTGGCAAGAGGTGTTTTTCAGAGGATCGTCGCTTGAGGCTCCAAAGTC
The DNA here is from genome assembly GCA_007124945.1 of Salinibacteraceae bacterium. Classification (GTDB taxonomy): domain Bacteria; phylum Bacteroidota; class Rhodothermia; order Rhodothermales; family Salinibacteraceae; genus Tc-Br11-B2g6-7. The sequence continues at coordinate 2,677 of SLED01000094.1, forward strand.
AACCAACGGCCCCTTATGTAACGTTTACGCGCGACGTTGTCACACCTCTATAGGGCCCAGGCGCACTGTTACGCCTCGTCCTTCACCGCGAGCTGGCCGCAGGCTGCATCAATATCATCACCACGGCTTCTGCGCACCGTCACGGTAACGCCGCGCTCAACCAGCGTTTCCAAAAATGTGTGCAACTGTGCCTCAGGCGTGCGCTCAAAATTGAGCCCTTCAACTGGGTTATACATTATGATGTTGACTTTGCTTGGCGCCCAGGACACCACGTCAGCAAGATTCTGCGCGTCCTCGTGACTGTCGTTTACCCCTTTGAAAAGGCAATACTCGTACGTCACGCTACGCCCTGTTTCCGCGGTGTAAAACTCTATTGCTTCACGCAGAGCCGTGAGATCGGTGCTTGTCGACTGATTGACGGGCATAATGGCCGATCGCTGCGCATCGGTTGGAGCGTGAAGCGAAACAGCGAGGTTGACGCGGGGCTGTTCTACTGCGAGCTTTTTGATCCTGCGAGCGAGCCCTACGGTTGAGACGGTGATTCTGCGCGGGGAGAGGCCGAACCCATCTTCATGCGTGAGGATATCGATCGCTGTAGACACGTTATCAAAATTGAGCAGCGGTTCACCCATCCCCATGAAGACGATATTGGTGATTGCCATGTCGTACCGCTCCTGCGCCAGATCCTCCATTATGCGTACCTGATCCGTGATCTCGCCCGGTGTCAGGTTTTGCTGAAAGCCCATCAGTCCGGTCGCACAGAACCGGCAGCCCATCGCACATCCCACCTGGCTGGAAACGCAAACAGTCAGGCGACGTGCATCGCCCCGTTCATCGATATCCGGGATAAGGACGGTCTCGATCTTCCGACCCGTAGAGAGCGGTAGGAGCGCCTTTACCGTTTGGTCCTGCGATGTGTCGAGATGTTGCGGCTCTATCCGCTCGATGTAAGCCTGTCCGCGGAGCTCCTCGCGGAAATCCTTCGGGAGGTCTGTCATCTCCTCGAAGGTGCGGGCGTCTTTTTCGTAGAGCCATTTGAAGATCTGCCGCCCGCGATAGGCTGGTTGGCCCAGCGACTGGACAAACTCCTCAAGGTCCTTCTGCCCGAATGCCTTGAGATTCGTGAGCGACTCGGTTGATATGTTTGCCTGTACCTTTTCCATAGCACAAGAAAACGGGGAGCCGGGCCGTTCCGTTTCGCCGGAAGATTCGCGCGACGTGAATACCGGGCGCTTACGTGTCGCTGAAGAGAGGGCGCCGTACGGTATATACCGCCCAGGCGATGAGCACTGCTGCGAGAACCGTACTAATAAGCAGACCGACACCAATCGATGCCAGGTGCAGCGGTGCGTCGGCCGGCATGTACAGTCCCTGCCTCATCAGATCGACACCGTAGCTAACGGGGTTCAGATGGATCAGCCAGGCGAGAGCAGGTGACGCTCCTTCTGCCGGAAAGAGAGCGCCCGAAAGAAACCAGAGCGGAAGCAGGAAAAGATTCATGACAGCGTGGAAACCACGAGTCGTATCCATGCGCCACGCGATGGCAAAGCCGAGTGCTGTAAATGCAAGACCCATCAGGATGCTGGCCAGCAGTACCAGTAACAGCCCCTGCACCGATACAGAGAATCCGATGACGGGGAGCAGGATCAGGAAGAGGGCGGCCTGAAAAACAGCCAGCGTTGTGCCGCCGAGCGCGTTACCAAGAACAAGCACGGTACGCGACATAGGAGCAGCAACGGCCGCCTGTAGAAATCCCGACTTGCGTTCTTCAACAACGGAAATGGTGGAGAATATCGCCGTGAAGAGAATCATCAGAGCGATAATTCCCGGAAACAAGAATTCCAGGTAGTTTATGCCGGCAACGGCATCACCGGGCATCTGGAAGGTCTGTTGAAACCCGAGGCCAAGCAGCAGCCAAAGCCCGAGCGGCTGTACAATGGCGCCCAGAAGCCGGCTGCGGTCGCGCAAGAACTTTATGACCTCACGCCGCCAGAGGGCCGAAACCGGTGCGATAGCCTGATACAGAGTGGCAATCATTAAAGCTGAAGCGTCGATTCGGTGAAGCGAGCAGCGCCGCCCTCAAGGTGATAGCCCGCATGGGCCATAAAGACATCCTCAAGCGTGGGCTTTCGTATAGTGGCAGATTGTATGAGCTCACCAAAAGCCTCGTACAGCGAGCCCATCAGATGGTGAATGTCTCCGTTGGTGACCTGCACAAGAGACCCGACTACGTGCGCCTCGACGCCAAATTGTGCTTCGATGTGATCGCGAAGTGCCGAGGGTGTGTCGGATTCCAGCAAGAGCACATCAGATCCCATGGCCGCCGTTAGGTCATCCGGGGCGCCCTGCGTCACCACAGCCCCTCGATCCATGATAGCGATCTCATCGCACCGCTCGGCTTCCTCCATGAGATGAGTCGCGAGCAAAATCGTTGTGTTTTCCTGCTTCTGAATATGGAGTAGGATGCTCCAGAAAGCGTGACGGGCGGCCGGGTCGAGGCCCGTGGTGGGTTCATCAAGCAACAAAACGGCCGGTCGGTGGAGTAGGCCCCGACAGAGATCAGTGCGTCGCTGAAGGCCGCCGGAGAGGGATTTCACATACGAGGAGCGGCGCTCCGTAAGCGAGAATCGAGCCAGCAGCTCGTCAATCCGTTTGTTGAGGTCGGCGGGCTTAAGCCCGTACAGCGCGCCGTGAAAGCGAAGGTTTTCCTCTACGGTCAGCTCGTCATCAAGGGCGGTGTCCTGGTACACGGCTCCGAGCTGAGCGCGCACTTGGTGGCCATCCGATTGAGGATTTGATCCTGCCACGGTGACCGAGCCCGCATCGGGAGCGAGGAGTGTGGTCAGAATGCGAAACAGTGTGGTCTTTCCACTTCCGTTAGGACCGAGGAGTCCAAACACGCATCCGGGCATGACATGGAGCGAGACACCGGCCAACGCTTTTTGGTCGCCGTAGGCATGCGACACGTCCTTGACGTCTACCGCAGGCTGATTGCTGCTATGTGATACAGGGTCCGACAAAGAACGACGTGTTATACGAGCCAGTCAACGAAAATGAGTACTACAAGCACTGGGATGTAAATAATCGAAGCCATGAGCACACGGCGGGCACGCTTTGGCGTCAGATCCAGATAGAATGCGTACGAAACCTTGCAGAACCACAGCCCAAGGATGAGTGCTCCCACGAGGTAGAGCCATCCAACGAGGTTTACGACCCCGAGCAGCAGGCTGCATACCAGTAGGAGCCCTGTATATATCAGGGTTTGAAACGCTGTCGACTGCCCATCGGGTTCTACCACGGGCAACATTGCATAGCCTGCGCGCTCGTAGTCTTTGCGGTACATCCACGCCAGCGAGAGAAAGTGAG
>SLED01000131.1 GCA_007124945.1 Salinibacteraceae bacterium
CCCTCAATCATGTCCTCGGCGTACGGGCCCACCACAGATTTGGACGTGTGGCGCACCATCCCGCCAAGCATGAGAATCTCTACGCCCTGCAGGTGAGATATCTCAAGAGCTACGTTCATGGCGGACGTAATAACCGTCAGCTCGTGTGTGTCCGGTAGATGACGGGCTACCTGCGTCATTGTGGTGCCCGAACCGAGGATAATCGAATCCCGATCATTGACGAGCGCGGCCGCAGCCTGGCCTATCCTTCGTTTTTCTTCGGCATACCTCGATGCCTTTTCGTTTAGTGGCCGATCCAAAACATAAGGATTTCGAAGGTTTGCGCCGCCGTGCGTGCGATACAAGAGATTCCGCCGCTCCAGCTTCTGCAGATCCTTACGGATGGTTACCTCCGAAACACCGAGCAGATCGCTCAGGCCGGATACGGTAACATAGCCATGCTCCTTTAGCTGCTTGAGAATTAGGACGTGCCGTTCGGCAGGCCCCTGGGTTTCGTCAGACATAGAAAATTACTCGCTCTGATCAGAACAAGACCATAGTACGAAGGCCCTGCATGCTTTTCAATTAAAAGATGCAAGCTATCAGCCCCCATACTACACCGGTGAAATGTTACGTTCTTCCCACTTTCCGTCTCAAACCGCAAACTATATTAAGAAATTATTGACAAAAGCGCTTCCAGGTGATATTATGAAGCGAAAGAAAACGAAAGGTATCGCTCAACACGCACTGGATCTCATAAGGAGGTAATTATGGAAGAGTACGTCCTCGCGCTGGATCAGGGCACTACAAGTTCGCGGGCTATTGTCTTTAACAAAGACGGGCTCATCGAGACGATTGCTCAGAACGAATTTACGCAACATTATCCCAAGCCTGGTTGGGTAGAACACGACCCGGACGAAATTTGGTCTACCCAGGCTGGCGTCGCGACGGAAGCGCTTTCGAAAGTGGGAATTAAGTCGGACCGGGTCGCAGGTATCGGCATAACCAATCAGCGAGAGACCACCATTGTGTGGGACCGCAATACGGGTCACCCTGTCTATAACGCGATCGTCTGGCAGGATCGGCGCACGGCCGGTTATTGCGACTCGTTGAAGGAGAAAGGGCTGGTAGACAAGTTCCAGGAGAAGACCGGGCTCGTAATCGATTCATACTTCTCGGGCACGAAGGTCCGCTGGATTCTGGAGAACGTGGATGGGGCTCGCGAGAAGGCCGAACGCGGGGAATTGGCTTTCGGGACAGTGGACTCATGGCTTATGTGGAAACTCTCGGGTGGCGAACTGCACGTCACGGATGTTACCAATGCCTCCCGCACACTCATGTACAACATCCGCGAGCAGAAGTGGGATGACGAGCTGCTCGACATCCTGGATGTACCCAAATCGATGCTGCCCGACGTCCGCTCCTCAAGCGAGGTGTACGGCCACACCGCGGGCGATATTTTCCGGACGCCTGTTCCGCTGGCCGGCATAGCCGGTGACCAGCAGAGCGCACTGTTCGGCCAGGTCTGCAGTAAAGAGGGGATGGGGAAGAATACCTATGGTACCGGCGCCTTCATGCTGATGAACACGGGCAATAAGCCAGTCAAGTCCGAAAACAATCTCTTGACGACGATTGCCTGGAAGCTTGGCGATGAGCCGACACAGTACGCACTGGAGGGCAGCATCTTTATCGCCGGCGCCGTAGTGCAGTGGCTGCGCGATGGCCTGCGCCTCATTCGCTCCTCAGAGGATGTCGAATATCTGGCCAACAAGGTAGACCGCACCGATGGCGTCTATTTCGTTCCTGCTTTTGTGGGGCTGGGCGCTCCACACTGGGATCAGTATGCACGTGGTACTATCGTGGGCATCACCCGAGGGACGACCGAAGCCCACATCGCGCGGGCAGCGCTTGAGAGTATCGCCATGCAATCGGTTGATGTTATTCGCGCTCAGGAAGCCGACTCCGGTATCGAGCTAACCGAACTCCGGGTAGACGGTGGCGCTACGGCCAACAACCTGCTCATGCAGATGCAGGCCGACCTGCTCGGCGTGCCGGTGGTTCGCCCGCAGGTCTCCGAAACGACGGCTCTGGGCGCAGCCTATCTGGCCGGGCTCGCAACGGGGTACTTCGATAGCGTTGAGGCGATCTCCAAGCAATGGAAAGTTGACAAGCGCTTCAAACCCCAGATGGAGCGCTCGGAGGCCGACCGCAAGATGAAGCAGTGGAACCGCGCTCTTGAACGCGCCAAGGGCTGGATACAGGAGTAACGCCCGGTGCTGACGCGATATACCCACCCGGCCTCGATTCCCGGGTGGGTCCTTTTCTTTCCTTTTCTAAAGCGCCAGACGAGTATATATGCGACGCGAAACCAGTATTCGCTCAATAGAAGACCACGATGAGCCGTGGGACTTTATCGTGGTAGGAGGTGGTGCGACCGGCCTTGGATGCGGCATTGAGGCCGCTTCACGCGGCTATAAGACGCTCCTCCTGGAGATGCACGACTTTGCAAAGGCTACCTCCAGCCGATCCACAAAGCTCATCCACGGAGGCGTTCGGTACCTGCAACAGGGCAACATCTCGCTCGTGCTCGAAGCACTAAAAGAGCGAGGATTGCTTCAGAAAAATGCGCCCCACCTGGTCAGAAACCTCGCCTTTGTGGTACCCAACTACGACTGGTGGGAGGGGCCATTTTACGGCATCGGGATGAAGGTGTATGACATGCTGGCCGGGCGGCAAGGCTTTGGGCGCTCCAAGCACCTGAACCGCGAAAAAACGCTTGAGCACCTTCCCACGATTGAGCCCAAGGGCTTGCGTGGCGGTGTTATCTATTATGATGGCCAGTTTGATGATGCCCGGCTTGCCGTAAACATGGCCCAAACGTTTAGCGAGCAGGGTGGCACGGCGGTTAACTACATGAAGGTCACCGACCTGAGGAAAAACAACCGTCAGGTGGTAAACGGCGTGATTGCCGAATGCCAGGAGACCGGTCAGACGCACGAACTGGATGCCCGAGTCGTGATCAACGCTACCGGTATTTTTACCGACACGCTTCGAAAGATGGACGATCCGGACGCAGCCACAACGCTGCGACCAAGCCAGGGTACACACATCGTTCTTGACCGCTCGTTCCTGCCAGGGGATTCAGCGATCATGATACCCAGAACGGACGACGGCCGCGTGCTTTTTGCCATCCCCTGGCACGACCGCGTAGTCGTTGGTACGACCGACGAAGAGGTTTCGGGGCCCGAGCTGGAGCCGGTGCCAATGCAGAGCGAGCTCGACTTCCTGGTGGAGCACGCCGGACGGTACCTGAGCAAAAACCCGACCCCAGATGACGTTCTGTCGGTTTTTGCCGGAATACGTCCGCTCGTTACCGACCCAAGCAGCCCCTCTGCCGGGGACACGTCCGCGATATCACGAGACCATGTGCTCCACATCTCAAACAACGGACTGGTTACGATCTCTGGCGGGAAATGGACGACGTACAGGAAGATGGCGGAAGACACCATCGACCAGGCGGCCACGCTGGCCAATCTGGAGGACCGCCCCTCGGTGACGAAGGATCTGCACATTCATGGATGGCACGAGCATGCCGGGCAGTTCGGAGCCCTCGCGCAGTACGGCTCCGATGCGCCAGCTGTTCGTGAGCTAATCCGCGAGCGCCCGGAGCTCGGTCAGCCACTTGACGACCGGCTACCCATCCGCGGCGCTCAGGTGATTTGGGCGGTACGTCACGAAATGGCGCGCACCGTGGAAGATGTGCTCTCGCGCCGCACCCGCTCCCTCCTGCTCGATGCACAGGCCACCATCGACGTCGCACAGCGCGTGGCCGAGCTGATGGCCGAAGAGATGGATGAGGGGGAAAGCTGGCAGGATCAGCAGCTGGAGGACTTCACCAAGGTTGCTCAGGGCTACCTCATGCGATAGCGACCCCCCCCCATTGCCACTACCTTCCTCACCAACTGCCAAACCCTCCCCCTCAGCGACGCGGTCCGCTCCCCATGCACCGCTACATGCCGTGCCAAGCGGCCTCCTGCATACACCACCATCTGACAGAAGCGCGGGAGCCTTCGCCCTATCACAATACACTACAATCTCGTTATGAAAACGCTACAATCTTTCGCTTACTTTCTCATAAGCGCGGCGCTCATCGGGTTGTCGTTCACGGCGGCCGATACTCAGGCGCAGGATGTATCGCTTGATGCCGATGATGGCTGGAATTTAGGGGTGACGGGAGCCATACCGGTGTTCCTGAACTTCTCCAACCACGACAGCTTCCGGGCCGACGGGGAAGATCAGTTCTCGACCCGTGTTATGTCCGGCTTCAACCCGGGGAATGTTACGTTTACCGTAACGGCTCCCGAACAGAACGGCGTCACCGTCCAGGGTGTCTTCCAGATTAACCACCACCTGCAAGGACCCAGCATCCAAAATGCAGGACTGTTTGAAGGGCGTGTCGCCGACATTATCGTCTCGGGTGATTTTGGCTCGTTCAACATTGGTAAGGGCCTGGGCGTCTTCCAGAGCATCTCCATTGCCGATGCCGGTAGCGGGATGGGGATCGGGCGCTTTGCGGGGCCTGATGCCGCGGATGCCACGCTTGGGCGCATCGGCGCGGGCTACACCTACGCCAACTTCAATCCCCGGATCGTCTACAACACGCCTGATCTCGGCGGCTTTGGCCTGTCCGTGGGTCTGATCAATCCGGAGAAGCCGGGCGGAGACGTGAGTGACCGTACGGTCGATCTGGAAACCACCCTGCCCCGCCTGGAGGCGCAGGCTAACTACCTTATCGGCTTTGAGGGCGGCTCGCTCAATCTGTGGGCCGGCGGCCTCTATCAGAACGTCGATGTCATCAGCGAGAACTTCGACTACGATATCACCGGCTGGGATGTTGGTGCCCGCCTGAATGTTGCTGGGCTTGGCCTTACTGGCTCGTATTCCGAGACAAGCGGCATCGGCTCTGACGGCCTGATCGGGCTTGGCCTTGACAGTGAGAGTGGACTTGCCCAGGCCGACATGGACGGCCAGCAGTGGTACGTGGAAGGCACGTACGACTTTGATGGATTCCTCCTTGGCGCAAGCTATGGGGAAGGGATTCAAGATGGTGTGACCAACCCCTTCGGCACCTTCTCTCGCAATACGAATCAGCTCGTGATGGTTTTCTCGCGGCTGACGGTCACGGATAATCTCACGTTGATGGCCGAATTCCAGGACTTCTCCTCGCACGCCCAGGCAGACTATAACGCGTTCATTCTTGGCGCGCAGTTAACCTTCTAACCAATCACCGCCCCACCGGGTGTGCGCCCGTGCCTGCAACGGCCTCCTTCTCGGAGTCCTGCTTTTGCCTGCAACCGGGTTACGCCGGCCAGCGAGCCTGCCTGTGGCTTGCCGGCTAAAGCAAGGCACGGAGCACACACCCTTCATCTGTACTCGGCCAGCTCCTTCTACACTCGTGCCCCTCCATTCCCTGACTCACAACAACCCATGGAAGCATTACTCGAAATCAATTGGATTTACATGCTAATGGCCGCCTTTGCCGGCGGCGCCTTTGGTGCAGCGATCGGCGCGTTGCCGGCCTTCTGTTTTACCGGCATTATGGTGGTCGTCGGTGAAGGCTCGGCTCTGGCCGGTGGCGCCGGGGCCATCACAGGCGACGTAGCCTTCGGCCCGGTCTTCGGACCTCACATCTCTTTTGCCGGTGGAGCCGCAGCAGCTGCCTATGCCGCCAAGAAAGGGTACATGGACACCGGCAACGGCTATCATGAAGCCAAGAATATTGCCTACGCCTTCGGCACAAAGGTAGACGTGCTCATTGTAGGTGGCCTCTTTGGCATTTTGGGCCTCGTTATACAGCAAGGTTCTATTGTTACTGGCGTACCGTGGGACCACATCGCCTTTACCGTGGTCGTTTCGGCCATCCTGCACCGCGTCTTCCTCGGGTACTCGGTTATCGGTACGGTACGGGGTGGCGGAATCTTCGACATGACGCCGTTTGAGCGGGATGAGAAGAAGCCCGACGGGGCTGGTGCCATCACCGACCACGTGAAGGAGATAAC
>SLED01000382.1 GCA_007124945.1 Salinibacteraceae bacterium
ACTCGCTGATCTGTCGTCGGTGCACAGCCGCGAGCACGAGGGCGAACCCATCGAGTTCGGCGTGAGCGGCTACGTCTACAAAAATACCTACTTCATCTACGACCGCCCGACGGAAAGCCTCTGGTACGCGCTGGATGAGGAAGGCTGGACGGCCGTTTCGGGTCCGCGCCAGGGCGACGAGATTCCCTTCATCGAAAGCCGCGCCCCGATGCCTCTCGGACAGTGGCGCCAGAAGCACCCTGACACCGCTGTGCTGGCAGGTGACGCGTCGGACGTACAGCCGGAGCAGGTGTCGTCCGCAAAGTAAGCGAAGTGGCGGATACACGAGGCCCGCCGTGCAACGGACCACTATAGAGACGCATCATGATGCGTCTCTCCAACCGAGACACCAAACCTACGCCCTTGCTCGTCGCTTCCCTCTCGGGCTCGACGGGCCGACGGCGCCGTCTCAGCGCTCTAACCACGACGAGTAACTTCCCCGTTTCCATCCGCCGGCCAGGGCGCAGGATCGCCACACGATCTGAAGACCGATAGGGCTGCCTAAACCCAACGCAGGATCTGGGCGGGTCTGGTAGCCCGCTGCAACCGGGGCGCCCATAAGGAGAATGTGGGGTGCCTGGCATACCTCACGTCTCCTCGGGCTCTCCCACATCCTGGTCCCGCTCCCAACCCTCATGCTGCACCACAATGCGCTCCACTGCTACGGACGTGTTGTTTGCATCAAGCGATGGCAGCGCCTGATACTCCGAGACCCAGCAGCGGTGTACGCGATACGCCTTCACCACCGACCCCTGAAGGTTAAGTAATTGCACGAGCATGTCCTTCCGATACTCGCGCAGGGACATCGCTGCATCACCCTGCACGTTAAACGTCAGGTTTGCCCATTCCTCGAATGTGGGATCATGAGTCAATCCACGCTCAATGACAACGGGCTCAAAGGACGAGGCCCCTGGTGCAACGCGAAACTGGCTGTTATCCCCGCCCTCACGATTTACCACAGCTTCCGTTACACGCCTAAGCGGGCTTACGCGCAGAATATTTGGGACGGGCCGCCCATCCAGAATAACCCTGAACTTGAAGTTGCGATAGGGATCGAAGCGATTGGGGTTCACGGAGAAGCTACTCATGAGGCACCTCACGATGTTTTGAAGCATGGTAACCACCGGCCGAGGAGTCTCCTGTCCCATGTAAAACCTCTGGATAATGGCTGGTGGGGCTCAGACTATTAAGCGAAAGCCAAACGCATGAGCGGACACCTGTCGCTTAATTCTTCCGGACGTACCAGTCGAGAGCGAAAACCATCATCATGCCGTGGAAAAAAGACATTCTCTCCTATCCCTCTATTGCAAAATGTAGATTTTAGCCTTACTCTTTTACACAATCATCACAGAGGTCGGCTATCATGCTGTTGGCGACTTGTGTTGCTCGTGCTCCCTCAGGCCATACTTACTCAACTGCTATGGAAGTCGTCAAAGAAAAAGAGGCAACCCCCGTTTCAACGGGTGACTGGGTAATCACGCTGCTCATCCTTGCAATCCCCCTCGTAAACATTATCATGGCGCTCGTTTGGGCGTTCGGGGACGGCTACAAGACCTCAAAATCGAACTTTGCCAAGGCGTATCTCATCTGGCTCGTGATTGGGATCGCCCTGGGCGGTGTCTTCATGATCGCAGGCGTTGCGACATTCTTAAGCCTGTAGCGCACTCCCAGGATGATAGCAGGAAGCGTCGAGCAGTGGCCGGGCTTGCTGTATCGGCCAATGCATCTGTGTGTCCTCGATCCGAAGACCCGGTGGCCAATTGCTTCTTGGATATCTGTAGAGCCGTACCTTAGAAGTGGAACGCTCCTCCAATTGACGGGGCCACACCTGACTGGATACCCTGATCAAGCAAGGAGAACAGCGCGCCTCCGTACACGTGGAAGCTGGGCGAAAACGCTACCTGCAGCCCGAGACCAGCATTGAGTGTATGATCGTACGTGGATGAGGGAATAGTGCTGCGAGCGATCGGAAGGCCCCCGACCCCATCCGGGTCGGCAACAGCCTCGTTCAGGGATGTTAGAAACGGATCGGCTTCAAGCTGTATCTCTCCCAGCAAGTCAAAAGCGAAAAAGGTCCGCGAGGTGAGTTGCTGATTGAAACCTCCCTGAAGCTTCAGGCGGTTGGTGGTATTACCGTTCCAGAATTGCGCACCCGCGTTGACATAGGGCTTGAAGGTGCTCATGCCCTCATATTCCCCTATCAGCAAGATATTAGCGCTGAAGTTACCGGCCCCAAGGATATTGTTACTGCCGCGGGTTGGGATACGCACATCAACGAGTGCCGCCAGCCTTCCGGCTTCGGTAGCTACCGGAAATCGGTATTTGGCCCGCAGCGCCAGCGACTCGAGGTACGTCTCATTACCTCGCCAGTCGACAAAATTTCCGAGCGGAGGACTTGCTTCCCGGCTGCCCTGCCCGGCACAGTTGGTGCCTCCTTCCTCGGGCGTTCCGTACCGGCAGTTTGATGCCTCACCTTCTACCCGGAACGTGGTATTGACGTTGTCGATGGTCAGATTCACAAACGGCAGGATGACGCCGATATCCAGCCGATCGCTAACGCCGTACATGCCAAATACCGAAAAAACGTAGGCCTGCATATCGAAAGGCATAGCAACCGTAACCCGGTCGCCACCTCCATCCTGCTCGAAGCCAAACTCAAGGGCGTTCAGGTTTTCTCCTCGAATTCTGCCCATGTCGAAGTAGGAGGCATTTCCGCCAACCATGAAATGCCCCTGCCCTATGGTCGCACTGCTTTCCGTGTAGATGGGAGTGAATCCGGCGACGACGTTCACCAGCTCACCATCCACGTACTCGACATCAAGATTGGGTGGCGTTAGCGGGACAGCGGCCAGATTGCTTTCGATAAAGCCACTGATGCCCGGGGCAAAGATCTGCCGCGCGAATGCAGCAGACTGAGCGAACGGGTTATCTTCGACACCTTCGAAGAGGCAGCGAGCGTAAAGCTCGGCCAGTGCCGACTCAAGCTCCGACTGCGCAACGGCTGGCCGACTCATGGTCAGCAAGAGGGCGACTACTACAAGCAGGCTACCAAGTGTTTTTCTTGTCATCAGTCTAACCTCCGCAGGTTGTTTTGTGTAGTCCTCGTTAGCGCAGATGGTGCTTCTCTATTCCATCGGTGGCCTCAGTCCGCCTCCACGCGTGAGATCTCAAACATACCATCCTCTTCAACCCACACCCACGTAGCTGGCAGGGGAACCGACTGTCGGCCTTCGCGGCCGCGCTGCTGGTATTCAATGAACACACGCACGAAAACCGTCGCCGTCGAGCCGTCGATCTCGGGGGCGCGCACCACTATTTCTGCGTCGTGTACGTTATGGCGGGAGTAGATGGGATCCAGGAGCTCCTGGTAAAAGCGAGCGAGCGGAAGTGGCACCTCTGTCCACTCGTTCGCCACGATCGCCTCCTTCAATTGCGGTGTAATTTCATCGACGGCCAACGTTATCTGCTCCTCCGCAGTGGGCGCTTCTTCCACCGGCTCCTCTTCCTCCGCCGGATCCAGATCCGGAGCTACTTCATCGGGCACAGCCTCCTCTGCAACCTCTTCCTCGCCATCCGTCTCCGGATCTGCTTCAACTTCATCTGAAGCATCATCCTCAAGACCAACGTCGGTATCCGTCGGCGTTTCGGGAGGGTCTGTTTCTTCGTCAGTAGTCTCCGTCACACGCTCGTCTCCGGGATCGGTCGCCGCGCCAATGTCCTCCGCACCCTCAGGAGCCGGTTCCAGCTCATCTGTGGCCGGAAGGCCGTCCTCGTCAGCAATTTCGCCTATCCCAGACAGCATCGACTGGAGATCGACGAGCTGCTCATCTGGCTGCTCCGACGTCACGCGGCTATCCTCCTCTGCGGGAGCAAACGGTCCGGATGCCAGTGCCCACACACCAAGGCCGCCCAGCAACAGAAGGGCGCCGAGATAGACCGGAAGGCGTCCCCATCGCTGCAGGCCGGCGGGGGCTCTGGATCTGCGACCGGGCTTTCCTTTGGGGATTGGTTCGTCAAGCTGCTCGTCGTAGGCTTGCAGCGCATCAAGCATTTCCCGCGCGTTTTGATAGCGCTGGGCAACCTCAGTGCTGAGGGCGTGCATGACGATATCGGCAAGCGGCCGCGGGACATCCGCATTAAACTGTTCTGGCCGCGGTATCCGGCCTTCTACGATGCTTCGCTGAATTGTGTACTGGCTCTCGGTTTTGTCGAAGGGCAGCCGTCCCGAGAGCATCTCGTACATGGTCATCCCCAGTGAGAAGATGTCGGATCGCTGATCGAGCGGGCGGCTCGCCTTGATCTGCTCAGGAGACATGTAGTACAGCGTCCCGGAAACACCCTGCGTTTGGGTTAGATCGTGCTGTTGATAGAATTTTGCGAGCCCGAAATCCATCACCTTTACCGTACCCTCGCCGGTCAACATAATGTTGCGCGGCTTAATATCGCGGTGAATGATGCCCCGGTCATGGGCGTACGAGAAGGCCCCAAGCAGCTGCTCCATTAGTGACATCACTTGCTCCCACGGCAACGTCCCCTCTCGCTCAAGCAATTCAGCAAGCGTCTCGCCCTCTACGTATTCCATCGTGAGGTAGACGCCGATCTCCGACTCACGCTGCGTAAAGACCGTCACGATGTTTGGATGATGGATCTTGGCGAGCGCCTGCGCCTCCATTTTAAACCGCCTCAGAAACTGGACGTCCTCAACCAGTGATGGCGCAATGACCTTCAACGCCTCCATACGCCCGAGCGAGATATTCTCTGCCCGGTACACCACGCCCATACCACCCCGGCCGAGTACCTCCAGAATTCGGTACCCGTCAATCTCGCGTCCGACCAGTGGATCACTCGTCATCGCTTCACCTGCCGTATGGGGGGATGCAGGGCTATCTTTGATCAACGCATAGGCACGATGCCGCTCATCAACCTCACAATCACATTGGCGGTGGGCTGCTACTGCCCTGCGCGTCTCGACCAGCTTGTGCGAACTCCACAATCGCTTCCAAAATTACAGCTTTGTTATAGTGTAACGCTCCGACGCGAAAGATTCCACCAACCACCGGGGCAGCGTGCTCTTTCCGCTGTTTTCAGTCGGCCCTGCCGGCGACGCAGGGTAAAGTTCACCGTCATGGTACTGGTGACTACGGCACGTTGGGTAGTCACTTTCATCTCGCCTCGTCGCGTCCGTCTCGGGCGCGACGCATGGACGGCGCCGTCTCGGCGCCATGAAGGCACGGGGGCCGCTCTTTCCCTGCCGTGTGGTGAAATAAGAATCGTAGCAGGTGGCGTCGTCAGGTCAACGACCACCCGTAGTAGACCTTTAGCAACGGCACCTGACACCAACGCCCTATGGATCCTCGATCAGGTCGAGGATGACTGGCTTGGTACGAGAGGGGCTGCGCGAAAACCAGCGACCGTTTGTATGGCTTGGCGCTTGATCCCTGTACGCGCAAAAGCCACCTTCTCGCCTCGTCGCGTCCGTCTCGGGCGCGACGCATGGACGGCGCCGTCTCGGCGCCATGAAGGCACGGGGATCGCTCTTTCCCTGCCGTGTGGTGAAATGAGAATCGTAGCAGGTGGCATCGTCAGGTGAACGACCACCCGTAGTAGACCTTTCGCCACGGCACCTGACACCAACGCCCTATGGATTACTTCGTTAGTCGCACCCCAAGAGCACTTCCTCCCGCTGGTCGGGGCGCTGCGCTCGTTTACTTCGTGTGTCGCTCCGCTCGGCGATCGATCGAGTCGAGGATGACTTGGTTGATGACAGGTGAGGGTACGTGTAGTTCAGCGATGTTTGAAGGGCTTGGCGCTGAATTCCTGCGATTGCAGAAGCTGCCGTCTTTCCTACAGAGACCATCGTGGGGCGACCGCCGCGGCCGTCCCGTGCTTTCGTCTCACGTGTACTGCGGGGCTATTCCTCCCCCCACTTCTCGAACCACGCGCGCAGGTATAGCTGGCTGCGGATGAAGTTGGAGGGCTGCGATGAGG
>SLED01000209.1 GCA_007124945.1 Salinibacteraceae bacterium
GACATGGCGCGCCATGTCGCTACGGCTGTGGTGGTGAGGGCAAGGGCCTCCCTCACAGCGTCACCGGACGGAAGTCGCCAGGCCGGAGCCTGGTAACGAGGGGTGAAAGAATCCTCGTTGCGATGCTCCAGCCTCGCAACGGACCCGAAGCGCGGCTCCAGCCGCAGGGGTACGGGGGTGCGGAGCAGGTGTCATCAGCGAGAGCTTTGGCGTGTCTCGCGTGGTAGAGAATGGGGCTGGCGCCAGCATGTCACCGAGTGGAAGCTGCCAGGCCGGAGCCTCGCACAACCATTCGTGCCGTTGTACGACGGTAGGCAAGGGCGTTACCAGGCTGGAGCCTGGTAGCAAGGGGTTAGGGTTATTCTCGGCGGAAGCCGGAGCCTGGTAACGAGGGTTGGAAGCTATTCGGAGGCGTCATCAGGGAGAGCTTCGCAGTGTCCCGCGCAGTGAACGCGAACAGTCAACAGCAAACAGCATTGCTTCCATTGTGAACTAACGCAACGGACGACGCTCAAATCATGCCGGAAATCAACTGGTCCGACTTCGAGAAAGTGGACCTGCGCGTTGGGACGGTGGTGCAGGTTGAGAGCTTCCCCGAAGCACGACAGCCCGCCTATATCGTGCACGTCGATTTCGGACCGGAGATCGGGGTGCTCAAGTCGAGCGCGCAGATCACGGATCGCTACGCGAAATCTGATCTTAAAGGAAAGCAGGTCGTGGCTGTGGTCAATTTTCCGCCCAAACAGATAGGGCCGATCATGTCGGAGTGTCTCATTACGGGCTTTCAGAGTGAGAACGGAGAAGTGGTGCTCGCCGTCCCTGACGAGACCGTCCCCAACGGCGCTCGACTCGCTTAGTGCGAGTTGACAGAGCTAAAACGGCACCTCCGTCTCGGGCTCCTCACGCTCGTGTTCGTGCTCCAGAATCTCGATACCATCGGGGGAGAAGCCGAACAGGTCTTCAGGAGAAAAGATACGCCGGAAGTCGTGATCTTCGAAGAACGGGCTGAACTTTTGTGCAAACTGGTCGAGGCGGCGCAGGTAGTAGGCGGTATTCTCGTCGGGATGGTCGGGGTCCCAGGCACTTGCCAGCTTGCAGTTCTCAAACGCGGTGACGCTGGCATTCTCGCCCGTGATGTAGTACGTGATGCGGTCGCCCTTGCGCACCGGCTGCCCGGTTTCCTGCTCACGCGCGATGGCGAGCTCATAGGCGGCCGCCCGTGGACGTTTGCCCTGTGACACGTCCGACTCGTAGCGCTCCACGGTGTCTTTCAGCGTCTCGGTGCGGGAGAAGCTCCGGACGCTCTCCCAGTCGTGCGCGATGATACGGTCGCGGGTCGTCAGGTAGAGGTCGTGAAGTTCCTGAATATCCTCGTCGAGCAGCAGCCGGATGGCCTTCCGCACAAAGCGCCGGCCAAACCGCTCGTTCGACCGCGAGATGAGCGAGGAGCCCTTGAACTTCAGATTGCCGTCATAGCTTAGCAGCGCGTAGTTTTTCTTTTTGTAGGAGAGCATCGTGCGGTAGCGCCCGTCAAATCCGATACGGATGCCCTCGGGCATTTCTTTGTTGAGAGAGGCCACGAACGCTCGCTCCGCTTCATCGCCGCGAACGCCGTCGGGTGGGATGAAGAGCACGCCGTCGGTGTCGACCTCGATGACGCGCGCGCCGCGATCTTCAAGCAGATCGATGATCTGCCGGAGGAGCTTCTGCCCGGTGGAGGCGACGCGGTCGGCTTCGGAGAAGTCGTTAAACGCAGCCATGCTGAAGCCGAGATTCCCGTAAAAGCTGTTGATGAGCACCTTGTACGAGGACTGCCGCGCATCCAGCTCGCTCCGCGTCTCCTCGTCCGGGGCATCGGCCATCTGATTCTTAGCCTCAAACCGCAGATCCGTCAGCCGCTGCAGCAGTCGCGGGAAGACCTCAAGCTCATCGCCCGCCGGCTTCACGCCGTAGTTCAGCATGATGGAAGGGTACAGGCTCTCGACGTCGGCGTAGACCACCGGTCCGAGCACGCCGGTCAGGAAAATATCCGTGTAGCCGCCCATCATCTGGCTGCCCCACTCGCTCTTCGGGATGCTGTGGCGCTGACGCAGGTACTCGCGCACGAAAAGCGACTCGATCTTCGCCGCCGGTCCGGTGCGCGCCACGCGCCCGTAGTTCATCGGCAGGAGCTGGGTAAGGTAGAACGTGGAGCCGGACAGGTGCCGGGCCAGGCGCTCCGTCTCCACCGCATCGTCGAGGGCGTAGCTGATCAGCCGCTCCGGATCCTCCCGCCAGAGCCTGCTGATGGAGCCGCCATCGACGTAGGTGCGATCCTCATCCGCAAAACCGAAGTACCGTGCGGCTTCCTTCAATCCGTATCCAGGTAGATCACGCTTGAACACGTCAAAGCTCATCACCTGGAAATACGTGTCCACCACGTGCCGCCCAGCGATTTCCAGCGCGGTATAGTCTACCGTTCGCTCGGCAAAACGCATGCTCGACTCGAACGTGCGTGGCTCCGAACCATCCCGCCCGATGGCAAACGGTACACCGTAGCGCCGGCAGCGGTCCATCAGGTACGGAAAATCGAAATTGTAGATGTTATGCCCCTCGATTACGTCCGGATCGTGCTCCTGAATGATCCGGATCGTCTCCTGCAGAAGCGACGCTTCAGATTGCTCCCGCGCATCGATCACCCGCTGCCATCCTCGATTGTCCGTCATCGACACGATGATGACCGTATCGTCTGGGCGGCTTGCGTTCGGGAATTCGTCCTCGGTGTACACCTCGATGTCGAGCTGTAGCCGGTGCAAATCGTCGAAGGTCATCTCCTTGAATAGCGTGCGCCCCGACTGCATCAGGTATTGCTGCACCGGGTTGTTGATGAGGTAGAGCTCCTCCGGCCGCCCCCGATTGTTATCCACAGATCGCTCCACGTGGCGGATTGCGTCCCAGTAGGTGGGCCAGGAGGGGAGGACGACCAGGAATCTGTAATAATTATCCCCCGCGAGCTCCTGATACTGAAACCGCGACCGCTCGAACCCGCGCAGCAACCTCACATCTGAAATGAGGAAGAACGGATACAACCACTCCTCGCGCGAAGAAATCGCAGACGTCCCGGTCTCTCGTTGATAGAGACGAACGTGAGCCTGCTCAGAATCATCAAGTAGAGGCTGCACGGATACGATACCCGGTGTGGCATCTTCACCGCGCAGCGCTGCATCCGAGCACAAGATAGGGCGGTCTGCTGCAGCCATGGAGTCCCCATCGTGCATTTACTCTTCAACCGGTGTGATAATTCCGCATGCAAGACGGGCGCCGGCATCTCCCACAGGCTGGGAAGTGAGGTCGTCCTCATCAGCATGCACGATTACGCTGCGTCCGAGAATAGAGGCGTCACCCTCAAAAGTAAGCAGGTCATCTACGCGATCGTAGGTGGCCTGACCCGTTTCATCAGATTCGAGGTTTCCGAGGTCTCCCACGTGTCGCTCGCTCGGTTCGTCATCCGGACCTCCATGCGGGGTGTCCGTCGGGTTGAAGTGGCCGCCGGCCGAGGTCGCATCAGGAGCCGAGCAGTCACCTTCTTCATGAATGTGGAATCCGTGGAGGCTGTTTTCAGAGAGTCCAACCACGGACGCCTCCACGCGAATACCATCGTCCACCTCAGTAAATCGCACCGTGCCGGAGACCTCATTTCCTTCAGTAGGCTCAAGCACGGCCTCCGCCGCCTGGGGCGCAATGTCTTCCTCCGTAAGCACCCCTTCTTCATCAATGACGGTAGGATCCGGATCCGGAACGTCTTCGTCAGGCCCGCAGGCGGCCAGCAGTCCAAGCGGAAGGAGTAGCGCGATCAGAAGCACCGGGAGGCGTGTTCGGTAAATCATAGAGTCTCTGCGAAGGATCGATTGAAAATGATAGATGATCTGCATAGTCTCGATACGTAATCGGCGTGCTCGCGATTCCCAAGAGGCTGTGATTATGTTAGCAACGAACGTGGCGATTTAAAGATACCCGACATTATGGTGATGAACCTGCGCGTCGAGAACCTTTGTAAGCGCTTTACCAGGAACGTACTGTTCAGAGAGCTGACCTTCGACCTGTCAGGCGGGGAGTCATTGGCGGTAGTAGGGCCAAATGGTTCCGGGAAGTCAACGCTCCTACAGATAATAGCAGGTCTTCAGCAGCCCACGTCGGGTAGCGTCATGTACAAGGAAGACGATAAAGTCCTTCCAAAAGAGATACGTCTGTTACAAATTGGGTTTGCAGCTCCTTATCTAAATCTTTATACTCTATTTAGTGCGAACGAAAACCTCCAATTTATTGCCAGGGCACGCCAGCTTACAAACGCTACGAAACGCATCGAACGAGTACTTGATCGGGTAGGGCTCGGGCACGTTGCCGATGAAGAAGTGAAAACGTTTTCATCGGGGATGTTACAGCGCCTGAGGGTAGCAGCCGCTACTCTTTCGGATCCTGAGTTGCTCGTGCTTGACGAGCCGGGCACGAATCTGGATAAACCCGGACGCGAGATGGTAGAGGGCCTGATCACTGACTATTTGGAGATGGGCCGTGGCGTTATCGTTGCCACGAATGCGGAAACCGAGGCTGACTGGTGCCAGCGAACCGTATCGATACCTGACTTCAATCCCGCGATAAAGTAAGCGCTTCCACAGTTTGCGGATACGCTTTCGGGATTTTTTCGGGGACTTGCTTCACATTGAATATATTTTACCTTATGATTATATCGAGAGCGATGTAAGCGCTTTCCTTCAGCACTCAACTACACTGTTGGCCTTCAACGCTTGTACGAACTAACCACGCCTTCATTATGCGCCGCATAGCTACCACTGGTTTACTGTTTAGCCTCCTGATGCTCCTAACAGCGGGTGTCGCGATGGGGCAAGAGAGAACGGTGACCGGTACCGTGATTGACGCTGAAACTGAAGAACCCATTCCCGGGGCGAACGTGGCTATCGACGGGACTACCCGCGGTACCACCACCAATATCGATGGAGAGTATAGCCTCGATGTTCGCGGTCCGGAAGATATTCTGATATTTTCGTTTGTGGGGTATGAACCACAACGGATTCAGGTGGGAGATCAAGAGGTTATTGATGTCGCACTTGCAGAGGATGTCGCGCTACTGGAGGATGTGGTTGTTGTTGGATACGGGGAGCGGCGCCGGCAGGACATTAGTGGTTCCGTCGCGTCTGTTGATGTGGCCAGTGCCAATGTAGGCCGCATCACCAATCCAGACCAGATGATTCAGGGTCGCATCTCGGGGGTCAACATCACGCCGAGTGACGGCGGGCCCGGTGCCGGTTCCACGGTTCGCATTCGGGGTACGTCCTCGATTGGCGCAAGCAATGAGCCGCTTTACGTAATTGACGGCGTGCCGCTTGACAACGCGCCAACGGTGCCGGGTGGCGCCGACGTGGCAAACCAGCCACAGCGTAACCCGCTTAACTTCCTGAATCCGAACGATATCGAGAGTATCGATATTTTGAAAGATGCCTCCGCGGCGGCTATTTACGGCTCACGTGGTTCGAACGGTGTTATTCTGATCACCACGAAGCAGGGGCAGGAAGGGGAGATTCGAATCGACTACGATGGCAGCGTCACGGGGAGTCAGCTTACAAATCGCGTAGACATCCTTGATGGTGCTCAGTATCGCAACTTTGTACTCGGCCTTGCGGGTGAAGACGCAGATGGAAACATTATCAGCGAAGATCCGCGGTTTACGGATGGTGAGATTCGGAGTGCTGTAGATGGGCTCGGGGAAGCGTCTACTGACTGGCAAGATGTCATCTCCCGAAACGCGGTTTCCCATGATCATAATATCGCGCTATCGGGCGGTACGGAGGCAACACAGTACCGGGCTTCGATAAATTATTCCGAGGAGCAGGGCATCGTACACAACACGGGTCTGGAGCGACTCACTGGTCGAATCAACGCCAGCAATAGCTCGCTTGATGGGCGCCTCCGGACGGGTCTTAACCTGACAGCTGGTTACGTGCGCGATAATAACACGCCAC
>SLED01000330.1 GCA_007124945.1 Salinibacteraceae bacterium
CGTAACGTGCTTTTTCCCGGTCGCCATGCATTTGTCGATCAAGGTGGGGACGAGCCGCAGCTCTGGATGTCGCTGCGCGCTGCGTGTCCAGATGACGGCTCACAGCAGTGCGTCGTTCAAAACGTGGGTCTTGAGTCCGGTGAAGTGAGTGCTCGCTTTGGAACCACGGAAGAGATTTCACCAGGGGCAGTTGGCGTGCCGTGGATTCTCGGACAGGGAGCATCAGGCAGCCTGTATGTCTCACACACTACTGCCGGTGGGTACATCGCCGCATATGATGAGCGCGGTACACTTTTGAATCGCTTTGCAATGGACGAGTCTCCCAGTATGAACGTGCTGAACTGGGATGAGATACCAGACTCGCCTGAGGAATACTTTGAACTGCTGCAGGACGGACTCCAGACATCGAGCATCTGGGCCCTGCATGTAATAGGAGAGGATATCCTCGTTGAGCATGAGAATAGAGGTGGAGACGGGCCCAGCACGCGTCAAATCTCGGTTTTTGGAAAGGATGGTTCGTTCAAAACGACGGTACCGATCGACTACTGGGGACACGTGGTGAAAGATGACCGTATCTTCTTTGTAGACGAGGTGGATAAAGACGCGGAATACGGCTCGTTTGCCATACATGAGTACCGGTACACAGGTGTAGCGGAGTAGGCTTAGACGTGATGCGAGAGTGCCGTGTAAGCCGCACAGAGATTCTTCGCTCGGCTCAGAATAGCGATGGTGTGATGTCTTGCGCGAGTTCCTCCACCTGTCATCCTCGACTTGATCGAGAGCCGAAGAATGGAGGAAACGAACCGTAGGCGGCACAGCGTGCCGTGTAGCAGGTAGCAGCCATGTCTCGTCGCGTCCGCCTCGGGCGCGACGCAGCTCTGGAGCCGTCTCGGCTCCACCAAATGGCATCTCGATTTCGAGTTAGCGTTCTGCCTTGGAGATGGATCGGGTTTTGTGAATACCCGCCCGGACCCAGGCGAGACGGGCCCCTCAACCCTGTCCGGTGAAAACCTCTGTAGAGACGACCCGCCGAATCGTCTCCACGTCCACGAAACCCATTGGCACTGCATTACGACGTGGGCAGGCTCGCGCGCAGGCGCAGGTCCAGCGTTTCGATATCGTGCACAAGCTGGTCGAGCGTTGCTTCCTCCAGCATGTCCACGAGCCGCTCGCGCTCGGTCGCCCACTGATTGTGGAGTGGGCAGGGCTTGTCATCACCACAGCCGGGAAGCCCGAGGATGCACTCGGTGAAGAGGCCTGGGCCATCAATAGCGAAAACGATATCTCTGAGTGTAATCTCTTCCGGATCCCTTGCCAACCGCACCCCTCCGCTCGGCCCACGCTGCGATTCCAGTAGACCCGCCTGTGTCATTTTCTGGAACGTCTTCGTCAGGAAATGGAACGAGATATCAAGATCCTCGCTGATGCGCCCAATCGAAATATACTCATCGCCATTCTCAATGGCGGCCAGGTACATCGTTGCGCGCAAGCCGTACTCACAGCTGCTGGAAAACATGGGACACGTTACGTTGGAAGAAGGCCGGCGTCTACGTTGCATACATATCGTTATGTCTGGTCGCATTTACTCGGCTCAACCGCTCTTTGAGCCGTAACACGCTTCGGAGATTTAAAGAAGATCGAAAGGTCGGGAATCCTGCGCCCCGTAAAACGGTTGCCTCAACTAAAGAAGACAGCACAGTCTTAAATAGGGGCGGCGGAAATAGGTTGCCACGTACCGTGTGTTGCCGGACGCTCCAACATTTTCTTCTCAAAAGATCCGATATACCATGTGTACCATCACAACAGACACCTCGGTAGGCGACCTCGTCGTCGCCAATCCGGGGCGCACGCGCATATTTGAGCAACTCGGCATTGACTACTGTTGCGGCGGCGGTAAATCTCTTGAGAGCGCGTGCGAAGAAGCCGGGCTCGACCCCAAAACTGTCGTGACCATGCTTAACGCCGTCGAGAGTGCACCTGCTGATCAGACGGCCACCGACTGGTCGAAGCAGCCATTAGCGCTGCTTGTTCAGCACATTGTGGATACGCATCACGACTTTCTCCGGCGGGAGCTTCCCAGGCTTGAGCGGCTTGTCACCAAGGTCAACTCGCGCCACGGCCACCACTTCGGATTTCTGCCGGAGCTGGAGCGCGTTTTCCTGGAACTGAAAGATGACCTCGCTGAGCATATGCAGACGGAGGAGGAAGAGCTCTTCCCACTGATCGAACAGCTGGAAAGCAATGGTGAGGAGGCGCCGGCGGGTCTTCTGGAGCAGCTCGAAGAGGAGCACGCAAGTGCTGGCGATGCGCTTGCCACGATGCGGGATCTGACCAACGACTACACCCCACCAGTGGGTGCATGCAACTCGTTCCGCGGCATGATTCACGGGCTCAGTGAACTCGAAGCCGATATGCACCAACACGTGCATAAGGAAAACAACATCCTCTTCAAGCGCGCCCGCGCGAGAGTGCTTGCGTAGGGTTGGGGAGGACGTAACGAGTTGCAGCCAGGAGCGGCGGTGTGCTTGAGTGGGGCGCGCCGTCGCTCTTTTTTTAGCTTCCTCTGGCTATGGTTCGAATCCAAGGTCCAGATTGGCTATGCTTGTCTGTACCAATCCAATTCGAATCATAGACGAGACGCATGCCCCAATTTGTATCCGTTGCGGAAGCCCATACGCGAATCCAGAAGGCGCTGACAACACTTGATGCAGAAAGCGTTGCGCTAACCGACGCGCTGGGTCGGACGACCGCTGAGCCGGTCAGAAGTCCCGGATCTTTGCCACCCTTCGACAACTCGGCGATGGATGGCTACGCGCTGCGTGCGGCCGATGCGCCGGACGTACCGGCCGTGCTGCCGTTGGCGTTTTCGGTATCTATTGACGCGCCCGAACGGCAGTTGCCTGGAGGCGCATGTGCCCGCATTACCACAGGGCAACCCCTGCCACCCGGAGCCGATGCGGTGATCCGGGTAGAGCGCACGGAGGAGGATGGCGATCGCGTGCGTATTACACATCCGGTGAATGAAGGACAGAACGTGCGTCCGGCCGGGGAGAACGTGCAGGCAGGAGAAACGGTGGTGTCCGAAGGGCAGGTGCTGACGCCCGCTGCAATCAGCCTCCTGGCATCGGTGGGGGCGGCCGAGGTGTCTGTGCGCCGCGTGCCGCAGGTAGCGGTGCTGGTTACGGGCGATGAGATTGTGCCGCACACGGAGACGCCTCCGCCCGGTGCTATCCGCGATAGCAACGGCCCTGCACTGCAGGCGATGGTCCACACCGCAGGGGGCGAAGCTCGTGTGGTGCACGCAAGCGACAACCGGCAAGCACTCCGCGATACGCTTGCGACGCTGCGGGATGTGGATGCGCTCGTTGTCTCCGGCGGCATGTCCGTCGGGCGCGACGACCTTGTGCGGGAGGTGCTCACGTCCATGGGTGCGTCCTGGGCCTTCAGCAAGGTGAAGCAGCGCCCGGGCAAACCGTTTGGCTTTGGCGTGTGGGATGGCGTGCCCGTCTTCGGTCTGCCCGGCAACCCGGTGTCATCGGCGGTCTGCTTTGAGGTTTACGTTCGGCCCGCCCTCGCGCGGATGCTCGGCCGCGACCAGTTCCACCGCCCGCGACACGTGGCCACGCTCACCGAGCCGCTTCGGGTGAAGGCCGGCCTCCACTACTTCGCCCGCGGAATTGCGACGTCCTCTGAAGAAGGCTGCCTTGAAGTGTGCTCTACCGGCGCGCAGGGTTCGGGCATCTCGCGGTCGATGTGGGCGGCTAACTGTCTCATCCACATTGAGGAAGAGCGCACTGACCCACAGGTCGGGGAGCGGGTGGAGATCGAGTGGTTGCCGGGAGCACCGTGATCATCAGGGTATTTGTTGAATCATCCCAGGAGACTGCGCGGCTGTAGCCTGGTAACGAAATCCCAGTGTAGCGACATGGCGCGTCATGTCCCTACGGCACATCTCCGGGCCGGTTGACGTTGCGCAGCGATTCAGCCGGGACATCTGCTGTCGCCACGGAGAGCCTGTCGAGCAGCGCGTGGAAGGCGTACCGATCGGCAGCGAGCAGGGCGGAGGTTGCTTCCTGCGCGGGCACGCGACGATAGGCTGCGCAGTGAGGGTGCGTGCGACCGTCAGGGGTGCGACCTACCACGGCGTCTACCTCTGATGTTCGTGCATCAAGCAGTTGGCTGAGGACGCCAGCGGTGAGGAAGGGCAAATCGCACGCGGCGACGAGTAGCCAGGGCGTGGTGGCAGCGTCGCAACCCGCGGCAAGTCCGGCGAGCGGACCGGCGCCGGGCACGGCATCTTCCACATAGCGAATATCAGCAGAAAGCAGATCATCGTAGCGCTGCCCGGCATCGCGCACGCTGACCAGCACGGAGCCCGTCACGCCCGCGAGTACATCGTACACGCGCCGGATGAGCGCAACGCCATCTACCCGATACCGCGCCTTGTCGCTGCCGAAGCGCGTGCTACTGCCGCCGGCAAGCAGTAATCCTGTAACCTCATCCGCATTTGGCATCGGCGACCGTAGGAGGCTTTCGTCCTCTAAAATCGGATGGTCGTCATCAGGTAGCCCCAGACGGGGGTGCCGTCGCCGATCCTCGATTCCATCAGATCCGACGAGAAGAACGTCGAGATACCTCCAGAGAATGTAGCGTTGTCATGGGCGCGGTATGATACCGTCAAGTCAATTTCTTGCCCGAGTGCCTGACCGGTTTCCAGGGGTGGATCAATGCCGAAATCGTTAGAGAACAGCGTCTCACCGTCAGTTCGGAAATTGTGTGCAGCCAGTCTCAGGTTGACGCGCTCACTAACATTCTGAGATAAAACAACGAACGCATTCTGCAGTCCGCGCCCGGTAAATAGCGCGGGAAAGTAATCCATGAAACCGTAAAACTTGTGATTCGTGGCGAATAGCGTGTTGAACGCACTGAACTCGTCCCCAGAGTCGCCTCCTGAGAGCCGTGTAAAGCCAGCTTCGATGGTGAGGTTGCTTTCAGCGTGTGCACGATAAGCGAGGCGTGCAGACTGGAAGTTGCCTTCGAGCGCCTCCCGCGAAACGCGCAATGGTATCGCGGCACGGCCCCGCTGCAACGCGAATTCGAACTCGTAGCTAAACGCTCCTTCAGCCCCTCGTAGTGTCGCTCCCGGTGTAAAGCGTATCAACCGATTGGCGGTGGTACCTGGACTCATTTGGACGTCCTCCGTATCGTTCTCTACCAGCGTAAAAACCTCCAGTTCATGACGGTCAGCGAGTGCCCACGTGGTGTAGAGTCCGAAGAAGTTCTCGGAATCGTCGCTCTGGCCGAATGTATCGGCGAGGCGCGCGGCGAAAGCGTCGATTTCCACAAGGTCGCCCTGGTAGGTAAGGCGCCCGGCGTCGAAGGTCCGACCGACGTTACTCCAGTTGACGGCTCCTACCAGGCGTTCATTCCCCAGGATGAGCTGCTGCCGTCCGACCCGCAGCCTAAGCGGAACGTCGAACAGATTGTTAATCTGAAAATACGCCTGATGCAACCCGATCGTGCCAGCCTCGGGGTCGAGTGTGCCTCGGCCCCGCTGCGGATCGCCCTCACCGAGCAACCGCGAATCCTGTACCTGCACGAAGACATCGATGTCTGGTGTTGCTTCTACCCTGGCATTGAATCGGGTACGGAGCAGGTGAAAGAACGATGTCTCCTGGTCGGTGAAGCGATTATCGAGCTCTGAGCGCTGGCGGATTTCACCTCCGAATGTAAATCTATCGAGATTCTGTGCGGCGGTATCAGTGACGAGGAGCAGGAAGGGAAGCAGAAGCAGTATGAGCGCACGCATTACACTTGCTTGATGTTATCGTCAGTGGTGTGGAGGTATAGACGCGGCGAGCTACAGCATCGTAACAAGACTTGGGCTGGCGAATCCATCCAGAGACGTGAGCCTGGCGGGCCGGGGATGGGCTAAAGCGCTCCTCGTTGCCGGAGATCACGAAAAACGGCGATCAGGTAGAGCACGATGCCGCCGAGGACGAGGGGCATCCCCAGAAAGATACCGAGGCCTACGCTAATGGCATCGAAGCCACGGATCAGGAAGAAGAGCACGCACAGGAGTCCCACAAGCGCGACGATGATAGCAATGCGCACGAGGCGATCGGGCGGAGCGGGTTTGATCGAATCGTTCATGAGCTGCTGGATGACAAAAATCCGGGGGGCTCGAAGGATGGACGTTCTGCAGGTGTTGGATGGGCGGGTCCGTGACAGCTCGTGCAGCTGACCTCATCGGCGGCAAGCTCCACGGCGAGTGCTTGATGGGAGGGAACCTCACGGAAGGAGCGCGTGCCCGCGTGGCAGTCGGTGCAGTTCACGTTAGGGTAGGAGCCGACGTATTCGATGGGGTCGGGCCAGGTGCCGGTGATATAGTGGAACCAGTGCCGGAAGCCATCGCGCTTGCCTTCGATAGTACCGTGTGCCCCGTAGGTGGTGTGGCACTGATAACATTGCGTGTCTGGTATCCAGCCTTTGTTGGCATGCCGGGCGGCAAGCGTGGCACTCTCGTCATCGCGTAGGTCGTCGACAAACGGATCCATCACGTGGCACGACTGGCACGACTCCACCGTTTTGGTTTCCTCGAAGACGGTGTCGGTGGCGCCGAGCACCGCCAGAGCGGGAAGCGCGAGCAGCCCGAAGAACAGCGTCCAGTGATACATCGAGCGCGTGAGTCGCTCGCGAAAGACGAACTCGATCAGCACAAGCCCGATGATGGCCAGGATTGCGGCCGCGATGCTGGCGTTTCTCAGCAGTTCGGTCGTGGTGACGCCGGCTTCGGTAGCCGCCCAGGCCTGCGAAAACCATGCGGTGATAAGGAGCACGATGCCCACATACAGGGCACTGCGCCAGATGAGATGAGTGTCAGGCATGGTCATGCGATCGTTCGTTGAACATCTACAGCGCTCACCTTGAATTCAGGTTCGAAGGAGAAAGGGTCAACCGTGTCGTTTACCGTTCGGTTGATCATGCGGCGGGCGGAGTGAAACGGTGCGAAGACGGTGCCGAGCGGCACTTTGTCGGTGATTCGGGCATGGAGCGTAGCCTCACCACGACGGCTTGTGATCAGCACCTCGTCGCCATCGTTGATATTGCGCCGCCGGGCGTCTTGTGGATGGATCTCCAGAAACTCGATGTCGATGTCCTCAAGCTGCGCCAACGGACCGGTGAGGGTGGCGGTGTGCCAGTGCTCCAGCACGCGACCGGTCGTCATGATGAGCGGATATTCGTCGGTAGGTGGGTCGCTGGGCGGATTCTGGTCGTGCAGCCAGATGACCGCGCGCCGATCCGGGCGCGCGTAGAAGTCATGGCGGCCCTCATCTCGGTCAGACATCGGGTCTTCGCCCGGCACATATCGGCGGCACGTACCGGGATGATCCTCATCCGGGCAGGGCCAGAGCAGCCCGGGCTGCTCGTGCATGCGCTCGTACGTGATGCCTTCGAAGTTGTAGTAGGAGTCCGCCGCGATCGCCTTCCATTCCTCCCAGATCTCCTCCGGCTCGCGGGCTGTGATCAGGTCGCCGTAGCCAAGCCGATCAGCCAGTTCGACGATGATGTCGAGGTCCGAGCGTGCGTCGCCGGGTGGCTCGGTAATTTTCGGTACGATATGATAACGCCGCTCCGACTGGCTGAACACGCCGCCTTTTTCCGTCCACATGGCGGCGGGAAGAACTACGTCGGCCAGTTTGGATGTTTCTGTAGGATGCACGCTGTCGGCCACCACCAGAAATCCGCGTTCCATGCCCTCGCGGTAGCGTTCGGCGCCGGGAAGCGAGTGGGCGGGGTTGGTGCACATGACGAGGCAGCAGCGGACGTCGCCCGTGCGCATCGCCTCGAAAAGCTCCACTGCGTGATATCCGCGCTCCGGGCTGATGGTCCCTCGCTCCACACCCCAGTGATCCTCCATCTCGGCCCGGTGCTCGGGGTTGGCAACGACGCGGCCTGCGGGCAGGGCGTGAGCCAGCGAGCCGGTGTCGCGAATGCCGCCTCCGGCGTTAGGTTGTCCTGTAATGGAAAACGGCGTGGCTCCGGGTCGGCCGATATGCCCGGTGAGCAGGTGCATCGCGTTGACGAGGCGGTTACAGGCTGTGCCCTGCGCCTGTTGGTTGAGGCCCATCGTCCACAGGGACATGGTGGCGCCGGACGACGCAAAAACGTCGGCAGCCTCACGGATGCGCCGCGCACTTAGGCCGCAGCGGTCGGCAACGTCTTCCGGGCGGTAATTCGATACATGAGCGCGCAGATCCTCAAACGTGCGCTCGGCATCGCCCTGGCGGAAGGTGAGGTAGTCTTCCACCATCTCCTCATCGATGAAGTCGTTCTCGATGAACTCGTGGATCATCGCGTTGTAGAGCGAGACGTCCGTCCCCGGTGTAAGGGGCAGGTGGATGTCCGCACGCCGAGCCGTAGGCGTTTCCCGCGGATCTACGACGATGATTTGGGTACCGGGGCGGCTACGCTTCCGGTCCATCACGCGCTCCCAGATGATGGGATGGCAGTCGTGTGTGTTGGAGCCGGTGATGAAGAAGCAGTCGGCGTGGTCGATGTCCTCGTAGCACCCCATTGGCTCGTCGGCGCCGAAGACGGAGATGTAGCCGGCTGCCGCCGAGGTCATACACAGGCGCGGGTTACCGTCGATGTTGTTGGTGCCGATGCCCGCCTTGAATAGCTTGTTGGCGGTGTAGCTCTCCTCGGTGAAGAGCTGTCCGCTGCCGTAAAACGCCACCGAGTCGGCGCCGTAGTCGTCGATGCTCTCGCGAAAGCGCTCAGCGATAAGCGTCATCGCGTCGTCCCACGAGGCCTCCTGCAGTTCGCCGTTATGGCGGATGAGTGGATGGTGAAGGCGGTCCTCCACATACAGGATATCGCGGTTCAGAATTCCTTTGATGCACAGGCGCCCGCGGTTGTGGGCATCCGGGTCGCCCTTTACGTCGACCACGAGGCCATCTTGAATGCCAATTTTCACACCGCAGCCCGTACCACAGAAGCGGCAGACGCCCTGATGCCAGGCGTCTACGTCGATAGCGGGCTGGCGATACCAGAGGGCTTCGCAGCCGGAGAGTGAGCCGGCCATCACCGATCCTCCCGCAAGCACGCCGAGGCGTTTGAGTAGTTCGCGCCGGGTAAGGCCGTGGGGGATGGGAGTCGAGTCGTCGGGCATGCGCGACAAGGCCGATAGAATGGAAGAGCAGACGCTGCCACGGCGCTGGGTCGCCGCTTAAATTACTGTCTGTTATGGTACGAGACGTGTGGGATTGACGCAAGTCATGTTGGCCTACATGTTACATTCTTCCATTCTGAGGGCCTCGATCCGGTAGTGCTGTTGGGGTGGTAGAGGCTCTGTCGTAATTAGGCGATGGAGCAGCTAAGGCGAAAGCGAAAGACGATCCACCGGGTGAGTGGCGAAGATGTGCCGTGAAAGGGGAAAGACGACTCGCCGAATTGGTGTTGGAGGTGTATTTCCACCAGGATGAGACGACCCACCGGGCAAATGGCGAAGACGTGTCGCCATAGGCGAAAAGACGACCCACCGGGTCGTCTCTACGGGTTGTTGTTTTGATTCCTCGTTTCCTCCTTTCCTCATCTCATCGTTTCAGAGAAACCCCCCGCACACCCCCAAACTCCCACACGACCCAATCGGGCACGAACCGCCGCTCAAGCAATCCTCGTTTCCTCCATTCCTCGTCTCATCGTTTCAGAGAACCCCCCCACAGCCCCAAACTCCCACACGACCCATCCGGGCACAACCTGCCGCTCAAGCAATCCTCGTTTCCTCCATTCCTCGTTTCTTCGTCTCCTCGATCCACAAACGCCGCCACTCACCCCTCCGATGCAGGGGCTGCCGAGTCCCGCTCCGCGCGGCGGACCCACCGGTCGCGGCCGCCGGAGGCGCTGGGATGGCCTTTGTAGCCTCCCACCAGGCCGTCGAGGCTGCGGACGTCCTCCACGACGAGCCCGCGCCAGTTGCCTTCGATCTGTAGCTTGCCGCGCACCACGAGAGCGTTTTGCCGCAGCGTGTCGCGGTGCCGGGCGTACACGTGGCGGTAGACGACGCACTGGATGAAGCCGGTCTCGTCCTCGAGAGTGACGAACGTGACGCCCTTCGCTGAGCCGGGCCGCTGGCGCAGGATCACGATGCCGGCTACGGTGACGGTGGGCTCTTCCCGCATCCGCAGGTAGCGGCCGAGGCGGTAGCACGTGTCGATGGGCCGCACCTCCAGCTGGCCGAGGCGTCGGCGGCAGAGCGTCATCGTGTGGCGGCGGGGCGCGCGGTGCGTCTCCAGATCCCACACTAGGCGCTCGGCCTCCGGCAGGGGCGGCAGGTTGGGCATGTCGCGAGCGGCGCTGCGCGAGGGGCGGTCGGGGGAGGCCTCGAAGAGCGTGGGAGCCTCGGCGGCGCGGCGGGCCGGCCGCTGCCGCATCAGCACGCCCACGCGCCAGAGCGCCCGGCGGCTGTCGCCCGCCAGCTCATCAAGCGCACCCGATCGGGCGATAGCCTCCAGCACGTTGCGCTCCATCGGCACGCGTTCGAACAGGTCGTCGGTAGAGCTGAAGGGCCGCCGGCCGCGCTCCCAGATGATTCGCTGCGCCAGTTTCTCATTCACCTGATGGATGGCCGTGAGCGGCTTGCGGATCGCGTGCCTGTCGCCCGGCAGCGTCTCCAGCGTGAACTGTTTCTGCGACCGGTTGATGTCCGGCAGCAGGATCGTGATATCCATCCGCCGGGCTTCCTCCTCCAGCGTGGCCTGACTGTACATCCCCGGCCGGTGCTGCATCAGCGCGGCCATGAACGCCGCGGGGTAGTGCGTCTTGAGATAGGCGCTCTGGTACACCGTTTTCGCAAAGGCTGCGGCGTGGCTCCGGCAGAACCCGTAGCCCACAAATCCGGCCACCTGATCGAACACCCGGTGCCCCACCTGCTCGGAGGCCCCGCGCTGCTGTGCCCCCGCCACAAACTGCGCGCGCATGTCTTCCATCTTGCCGGGATCTCGGAATTTCGACATCAGGCGCCGGAACTCATCGGCGGCCTCCAGCGACATCCCCGCAAACTCGTGCGCCACCTGCAGCACCTGCTCCTGAAAGAGGATCACGCCGTAGGTGTCCTTCAGGATGGGCTTGAGCGAGGGGTGGTCGTAGGTGACCGGTTCCCTGCCCTGCCGGCGGCGGACGTACGGTGTTACCATGCCGCCCTGCAGCGGTCCGGGGCGGAAGAGGGCGATCTCGGTGATGAGGTCGCCGAAGCATTCGGGCTGATGCTTGGCCAGCAGGTGCAGCTGCCCCTGCGATTCGATCTGGAAGACGCCCACGGTGTTGCCGGAGCGGATCAGGTTGAAGGTAGGGATGTCATTTAGCGGGAGCTCGTCGAGGTCTTCGGGCATCTCGCCGCAGGTGCGGGCGAGGTCTTCCGCCTCGCTGATGGTGGCGAGCATGCGGAGGCCGAGCACGTCGAGCTTGACGAGACCGAGCTTTTCGACGTCGTCCTTGTCGAACTGCACCTGCCGCACGCCGCCGGCCGAGCGTTGCACGGGGGTAAAGCGGGAGAGCGGCGCGTGGGAGAGGACCATGCCGCCGGAGTGCAGGCCGAGGTGGCGCGGGCAGCCTTCCAGCCCTTCGGTCATCTTGATGAGGGTGTCGACGAGCGGGGAGGTGCCGAGCACGTCCTCGATGTCTTCGCGGTAGCGCTCGGCGTCGCCGGCGCTGCGGCGCGGCACGCGTGCGGTGAGCCGGTCGATGGTGTCCAGCGGCCAGCCGAGCGCCTTGGCCACATCGCGCAGGGCCGAGCGGAGGCGGTAGGTGATGAGCGTGGCGGTCATCGCCGTGTGCTCCGGCCCGAAGCGCTCCTCGATCCAGGTGATCATCTCATCCCGCCGGGCGGAGTCGAAGTCGATGTCGATATCCGGCGTACCCTTGCGCCCGCGGTGCAGAAAGCGCTCGAAAAGCAGATCGTGTGCGATCGGGTCCACGCCGGTGATCTTCAGCAGATAAGCCACGATAGAGTTGGCCGCCGAGCCGCGCCCCGCGCACCGGATGCCGCGCCGGCGAGCTTCGGAAACCACCTCGCGCACCACCAGGAAGAAGTCGGCGATGCCCAGGTCCTTGATCACGCCGAGCTCGCGCTCAAGCACCTCACGGGCTTGCTGCTGCGTGTCGGATGGATAGCGGCGGGGGAGGGCCCTCTCGCAGAGCCGGCGCAGCACCTCCTCGGGCGTCTGCCGGCCGGCGGCGTCGAGCGTGACGCGCGAGGCGGGCGGTGTGATGGCGCCCGGCAGCAGATCCACCCGGCAGTCGGCGGCGATAGCGGCGGCGCGGGCAAAGGCCTCGTCATCCCCAATCAGCTTGCGAAGCTCGGCGCCGGATTTCAGGCGTGCCTCAGCGTTGCAGGGGCGGCCCGGATGATGGTCGAAGACGGTGCAGCCCTCACGCACGCAGGTGAGGAGGTCGTAGCGCGCGTGCCCCTCGCGGGTGGCGTAGCGCACATCGCCGGTGGCTACGGTGGAGATCTGCTCCTGCCCGGCCAGGCGCCGGATGCGGCGCAGTCGGGTGTTATCGCCGGGGCGCAGGTGATGCGTCAGCTCCACGAACAGCCGCTCACCGAACAGCGCGCGCAGCGTGCGCAGGAGCTGCCGCGCCTCGGCCGACCGGCCGGCATCCAGCAGGCGATACAGCGGCCCTTCCACGCCGCCGGTCAGCACGTACAGGTCGCCGTCGATCTGCGGGGCAGCCTCACGGAGGTCCTCCATCTGCAGATGCGGCGCCTCGCGACTGCGGGCGTGCGCCTGCGTGCAGAGATGGCATAGCTGCGCGTACCCGCGGTCGTTGCGCGCCAGAAAGACGAGCGGAGCTGCTGCCGGGTCGCCGCTCTCGTCCTCAGAGTCATCGCCAAGGCGCAGTTCGAGCTCCGCGCCAAAGATGGGCCGCAGCCCGTGAGCATGGCACGCCTCCTGATGGCGCACGGCGCCGTAAAGCCCGTGGCGATCGGTGAGCGCCAGCGCCTCGTACCCGAGCGCCGCCGCCCGCGCCGCCAGCGCCTCCGGCGACGACCCCCCGGCGCGAAAGCTAAACCAGGAGCGGGTGTGGAGCGGCTCGTACGTCTGGTGTGCGGCCGAATGTGTGGATGAGTTACTCACAAGGGGTACTTCTCTTTTTGAAACGATGAGACGATGAAACGAGGAGACGACGAAACGAGGAGTGCTTGAGTGGGGGGCGTGCCGGGTTGGGTCGTGTGGGGGTGTGGGGGTTTTCGTTGAAACGAAGAGACGAGGAATGGAGGAGGCGAGGATTGCTTGAGCGACGGGCTGTGCGCCGGTTGGGTCGTATGGGCGTTTGGGGGTTCTTTTTTGAAACGACGAAACGAGGAATGGAGGAAACGACGATTATTCGAACGACGGGTCGCGCCGGGTTGGATCGTGTGGGGGTTTCTGGAACCGAAGAATCGGCACGTAGCGGCGCACGGCCGTGCGCCGTGTGTGTCAAAATCCCTGGAGGTCGACCAATCGCGGAATGGCGGAAACGACGAATCAAAACAACAACCCGTAGAGACGACCCGGTGGGTCGTCTTTCGCCTATGGCGGCACGTCTTCACCATTTACCCGGCGGGTTGTCTTTGCTGGTGGCAAAACGCCTCCGACACCAACCGGTGGGTCGTCTTTCGCTCGTGGAGGCACATCTTCGCCATTCACCCGGTGGGTCGCCTTTTGCCCGTGACGGCATTCCTCCGTCACCAACCCGGTGGGTCGTCTTTGCATGGCGGCGGGCGCCATGGCGCGTGGGCGAGAGGGCGAGAGGGGGCGTCTAACGCTCCAAGCCAGGCCAATCCCAAATCGCCCGCCTGTGTGGTTTGTCCTCAATCCACCACCCGGTCGAGGTGCCCCGGGGAACCGCGGCGGCTCATAGACGGAGCAACACGCGCAGCCGGTCTTCCACCTGTTCCATGATGGCTGAATTACTGACGTCTGCCGCGCGGCGGCGCAGGCGGTCGGTTGATACCGTGCGGATCTGCTCGCACATCGCGTAGCTGACGTCGCTGAGCCCCGACGCATCATCTGGCGTAATGGGGATGTGCCATGGAATGTCGCGACGGGTCGTGGTCATGGGCAGCACGATCGCGAGCTCGGCGCGGCTGCTGTTCAGCCGGTTGTCGGAAACGACGAGAGCGGGCCGGTCGCCCTGCTGCTCGCGTCCTTTTGTAGGGCTGAAGTTCATCCACCAGATCTCGCCCCGCAGAGGTACAGGCCCTTCAGGCATTTATCTCCTCCATGTCTTCCAGACCATCCCCAAGCGTTCCGTCCAGTGTCTCTTGCTCATCCTGGAGCTCCGCTCGCTCCGCGTCATCGGATTGGATACGGGCATAGGCTGCATCAGCCTGCTCAAATAGCCAGCTACGGCGCTGCTCCTCGACCAGGTGATCGAGCTCCTCCGTCAGGCTACGTCCACTCGCGGCAGCCATCTCCTGGAGCTTCGCATGAGCCGAGCGGCTGATCCGGACGGTGGTTGTCTCGCTATTTGTGCCCATATCAATATACGGTTTTGTATCATGATGGTATACGTTTTATGCTATGAAGGGATGTCGAGTTCTGGTGCCGGGTGAAGCTCAATCCACCACCCGGTCGAGGTGCCAGGAAGTGTTGCGGCGGTAGACGTCCAGTGTGCCGGCGGGGGTTTGGAGGCGGAGGTAGACGCGGCGGGCGCGGTTCATCCACCATTTGCCCTCCAGCACCCAGTAATCCACGAGCGCTTCCACCGGCACGGTGTTACCGCGCCACGCGATGCGCCGGGGCGGACCGTCGGCGGGTATCACGGTGATGGGTTCGTCGAGGCGTTTCATGCGGTACCCTCCAGCGCCCGGCGATCAGGGGCGCGCTGGTTGGAGGAGCGCACGGGTTCGAGCGTGTAGCCCTCTTCCGGAAAAAAGCCCGACGTTTTGCGTGCCCGCAGCAGGGAGCCGGGGTGGCGACTTTCCGCGGCCTGGATGGCCTGCCGAGCGGCGGGGCGCTCGGTGAAGAGGGAGCCCTGCGCGGTTTCGGGAGCCGACAGCGCGCCGAGTGCCACCCGCAGGGCGTCTACCGCGATGCCGTTCTTGAGGAGGGAGCGGCCGAGGTGCCGGACGGTATGCCACAGCGTTTCGAGGTCGGCGGTGGGCTGGTGGAGCAGGCGGCTGGCCGAGGTGTGTGTCTGCCCGGCGTGCAGCCCCGAGGCGGTGGCGCGCTGGCGCATGGCAAGCGTGATGCGCACGTGCTGCGTCTCGCGGTCGCCCAGGTCGGCGGTGGCGCGGCGGAGCGCCTCCTTGAGCACCGGCAGCACATGCCCGGGCTCGCTACCCGGCGCATCGAGGTCCAGTGTGGCGGCGGCGGTGGGCGGTGGCTGGTAGGCCGACATCCGCGGCTCATCGCGCGGGTGGAGCAGCTCGTGGAGCGCGGCACCTTCCTCGCCAAACTGCTGCGTGAGATGGCGGCGGCTGAGCCCGGCTACCTCGCCAAGCGTGTCGAGACCGAAGAGTTGCAGGCGCTCCACCATCTCCTCGTCGATGCCGAGCCGCTGCAGCGTGCGGGCGGGCACGCGCGCCAGAAACGCCTCCGCTGCTTCATCGGCGATATCGGGAGCTGCGATCGTGCCCGGCGCTGCGGTAGCCGCTGCGATGCGCGCCAGCCGCCGTGAGGGGGCCAGCCCGATGCGCGCGCCCAGCTCATCGGCCAGCGCGCCGCACTCCGAGGGATCTTCCAGACGGAAATACAGCAGCCCGGGTCGCACATCTTCCAGAAACGGCGTGAGGTGATGCACGCGCCCGCGCACATCTTCCCAGAACGCTGTCTCCAGCCGTCCATCCCGTGGCACCACCTCGGCGGTGGGCGCGAGCCGCGTCGCACGGTCGGCATCCCAGCCGATCTCCACACCCAGCGCTCGCGCTACACCGCAGCATCCCGCCACGCAGCCGCGCTGAATCACCAGCAGCGGACCTCGCGGGCGGTGCGCCGCCGCATGAGCCGTGCCGGTCAGATCATCAAGAACAAGAGCACCGATACGCATACGCCTGAGAGCCGTGGTGACAGATACTTCGCGGGTATATGTGTATTACATAACATATATTTTGAACATATACCCTGATCTTATTCTACGGCACGCGGACCGGCGTGTCAAGGGGCGGAGCAAAGAATTGTGTGACAGCTCTGCTACGGTGCAGGGAGGGTGTATCCACAAAACCCGGTGAAACTCGCAACGCGGACGGGTCGTAGCCCAATCAACGCCCTGGAGGCGGGGCCTGGATGCTTCAAGCTTTTTTCGTCCCACCAAGACCGAACCGATGAGCGACGAACGCACATTCAGCGGCGATCAACTGCGTGATGTTCTGCGGCGTGCGGCGGAGCTGCAAGGGAGCGCGCCTTCCACGACGGAAGGTCCGGCGCTTACGGAGGAGGAGTTGGAACACGTTGCGGAGAGTGCGGGCCTCGACCCGGCCTATGTGCGGCAGGCGGTGCAGGAGATGGACGCCGCACGCGTCAGCCGCCGATCGGCGAAAGCCAGCGATACGCATCTCTATGTAGAGCGCTGGATCGACATGCCAATGTCCGAGCAGGCAAAGGAGACGATCCAGCTGGAGCTCTCTCACCTCATGGACATGCCGATTGATTGGTCGATCGGCAATCCGTTTGAGTGGACGACAAAGAAGCAGGTGGGCGACACCTGGGAGTTGAACTTCCGGAGCTTCCACCGCGCTGATTTGCGCGTAATGTTGCAACCATGGGGTGACCAGGTACGGCTTCGGCTCAGCAAGCCGGTTTCCGCCGGAAGCAACCCGCTGATGGAGGCGCTGGGCTGGAGCCTGCTGGTGGCGCTTCCCTCTGCAGGAGGATTCGCTGTAGCCTTTGACTCTGCCCTATGGGTTCTGATAGGCGCCATGCTGGTGTACATGACCTCCGTGCTGGTCATTCACAAAGGGCTTACCTACTGGCGCGATTCCCAGCATGAGTCGCTGGAAAAGCTCGCCGATCAGCTCTGCGATGCGATGATTGCTACTGATAAGATGAGCGCCAGAAAACCGGCCACGCGCATCTCATCGAAGCCAAACTCCCAACCGAAGATCTCGCTGGACGACGAGCGCTACGAGGATGCGGAAGCGCGCGCCGAGCGGACGCAGAGTCGCGAATCCAGGACGCGCTCCGGCAGCTGAGTCCTCAGTTCATCCGCGGGTCATCCGGGAAGTTGGCAAGGTAGGCGTACTCGCCGCCCATTCGGCGGAGCACAATGCGCCAGAGTCGTTCTGGATCATCAGGAAAAGAGAGCTCCGGGTCATCCAAACCCGTGAGGATCCAGCCGCCTTCCTCGATTTCCTCTTCAAGCTGCCCGGCCGACCATCCGCTGTAGCCAAGAAAAAAGCGGAGGCTTTCCGGCGAGGCTTCCTCCGACAGCACCAGTGCCTTCACCAGATCAAAATCTCCACCCCAGGCAACGTCTGCGGTAACCTTCACCGAATCCGATAGCACGTCACGGTGCCGGTGCAGGTAGTGCAGCGTGTTTGGCTGCACTGGCCCGCCCAGCGATACCTGCACGCTGCTCGACAGGTCTTCCACCACCTCGCCAAGCTCAAGCGCGAGCGGCTTGTTGAGAATGAGCCCGAAGCTGCCCTCGTCGGTGTGCTCACAGAGCAGCACCACCGCTCGCCGAAAGTTCGGATCGGAGAGCATCGGATGTGCCAGAAGCAACACACCGGGTGCAGGACGAGGTTCGGAATCAGGCATGTGGAAAGGCTATTTTGCCTTTTCGGATTTGTGTTTGAGCGCACGGTAGGCACCGGCCCACCAGTCTGAATCACGCGTGATGGTGCTAACCGTGACATCGTTGAAGTGGGGCACGAGAGCGATAAGCTGCGGGGGTACGTCCTCCCACTGGTTCTTCAGGATGGTCTTTTTCAGCTTTCGCGCCGACACTTTGGCCCAGCGATACCGCTCGCGCAGCTTCTCGGCCTTCTTCCAATACCCGCGCTCGTCCCACGTATGCGCACTTTCGTCGATGATGGAGTAGATCTTCTCCAGGTTGAATACAAGAAAGGCAGCCATGTCGCGCGCCTCCGTGTCAAAGGTGCTGCGTTGTGCGAGTAGGCGTAAAACTTCCGCGCACGAACGGGTGGCTGCGTGGCGGCGCTTGGCCGGCGTGTCGCCAGCGTGTATCACTCGACCCATAAATAAACGGTGCTGTGGTAAGTCAGTTACGTCGTGAACGGACCATAGGAAACAGCCGCGTAAGAGTCCAATCCCACACAGAAAATCCAAGCGCGCTATCGTACCAGAACGATGGAGCGATCGGTCGACCGGCTTCCGGCAACGAGCTGTACGATGTACACGCCGCTGGCCCAGTTGCTGCCATCCACCGTAATGGTATGCTCGCCGGCCACCTGCACCTGATCCACGAGCGTGGCAATGCGGCGGCCCTGGATGTCATACACCGTTACGCGTGTGGGCTTATCTTCCGGTAGTTCGTACGTGAGCTGGGTTTCGGTCCGGAACGGGTTCGGACTGTTGGGCGAGAGTGCGATAGCGGGTGGGAGATCCTCATCCCGCAGGAAGGGTGGGTCGGTGGTGGGGGTGAAGAACGCGGCCCGGATGGGCAGGGAGATGCGGCTGATGGTGAAAGTGGGGGCGATTTCCAGGTCGAAGAAACGGCGCCACTCGCCCGGGCGGCCCAGGTAGGACCTGTTCTGGCTGAGTTCTCCGCTGCTATCACTCGGCGCGTAGACTACGGGATTCTGCGTATCAGGAACGTCGCGGAAGCCGACAAAGAACGATTCAGGCAGCGCCTCCATCGTCTGGCGTTCGTCTATCAGATCAAGCTCCAGAAAACGAAGACGCTCAGCGGACACCGGCGAGGGCGGGTCGTCGTCCGTTTGCGGCATCACCTCAAGCACCTCGCCCGGCGAACCGTCCGAGCTCACCTCCCGAAATACCAGTTCGAAGGATCGCTCCGTATCGGCCGGTGGCGCTTCTTCATTGGAGAACTGGCTCAGGAAATACACGGGCACCCGCAGCGCGCCCAGAAAACTCCTGTCGGGTGCCGGATTGTCGAATCGTGTGAGCACCTCGGCATCAGTACCGTGGTTGTGTGCGAGGCGGATAAAAGCTGTTGGGATTCCGTCGTCGTATTGCAGCGAGTCGGCTGAAAAGAACGCATCCCCATCCCACGTCGAGGAATAGCTTGCGGTGAAGGGGTCGCCATCGGGATCGCTGTGGGAGGTGACGAGCATGGCTCGGTCGAGCGGCCCGCTTACGGATAGCGCAGGACCCCCGGGCAGAACCTCGCGCACCTCGTGCTCACCCGCCGTGTCAGTGAGAATTAGCTGGGCATCCAGAGCTGCGGGGCCCTGTAC
>SLED01000062.1 GCA_007124945.1 Salinibacteraceae bacterium
AAAGATACATCCACAATCTTACATCTGCCGAGGAACGGGCGGCCCTACCCACTCGTGATGCCCTTTTGATCCTGATCGCCTGCAGGCGGTCTCTGTACATGAGATGACGTACCATGAGTGAGTCTAACGAAACCAACAATTTCCCATCCTCCAAGCTCGACCGCAGCAAGATCTTTGCGAAAACCGGGCTGAAGGTGGGTGCCAATTACGCGCGCTATCTGAAGGATCGCGTGACAAAGGGCTCCGAGGATGCCGCCGAACGAAAGCGCGACCTCGACACGCGCAACGCGGAGGATGTCTTCCGTGAGTTCACCAAGCTCCGGGGCACTGCACTCAAGCTCGCGCAGTCGATGAGCATGGACACCGGGATGCTGCCGGATGAGTTCATGGATGTGATGGCGCAGGCGCAGTATCAGGTGCCGCCGATGAACCGGGCGCTCGTCCGAAAGCAGATCCACAGTGGGCTCGGCGCCTTCCCAGAGGAGCTCTTCGCATCGTTTTCGCCAGACGCCCTTGCTGCCGCCTCCATCGGGCAGGTGCACCGCGCTACGCTCAATGACGGGCGCGAGGTGGCGGTGAAGGTGCAGTACCCCAACGTGCGCGACACCATTGAGTCAGATCTGGCGATTGCGCGGCAGCTCTTCAAGCGAATCGTTCGCGGGCCGTACCTGGATGCCTACTTCAGCGAGATCCGGGAGATGCTGCTCCAGGAAACGAGCTATGAGCAGGAAGCCAAGAATATTGCCTTCTTCGCCGATCAGTACGACCATGACAGCATCATCACGCCCGAGCCGGTATATGAGCACACGAGTCGCACCATCCTTACGATGACGTATGTGGGGGGTGTACACCTGAAGGAGTTCCTTGCCAAAGGGCCCTCACAGGAAGAGCGCAACCATTTCGGGCAACTGCTCTGGGACTTTGTGCACGAGCAGATTGCCAGCAACCACTGTACGCTCCACGCGGACGCGCACCCGGGCAATTTTCTTCTGCGGGAAGATGGGCGGCTCGGTGTAATCGACTTCGGCTGCGTCAAACGCTTTCCGCAGGAGTTTCGGGATGATATGCTGCGGCTGTGGAATGCCCGCATCCGGGATGATGAGGAGACGATCGACCGATTGCTACACAAGCTTGAAATTTTTCATGACGGGATGGCACCCGCGACGAAAGCAGAGGTGCGGAGCTTCTTCGATCGGTTCGGCGGTGTAATCGTGCAGCCCTACCGCTCTGATACGTTCGACTTCGGCAGCGCTGCATTTTACGACGAGCTAAAGGCATGCTTCAAAGCAGGTTCAGAGATGCGTGAAACGGCTGGCTCGCACCATTTCATCTTCATCAACAAGGTGCTTGTGGGGCTGTTTGGTCTGCTTGGCAAGCTTTCGCCGGTCGTTAGCACCGAGCGCAGCCGCGAGCTACTGCACGACAGCGTTGAGGCGCTGGTCTGAGCAGTGTGGCTATTTTCGTGACATCAGAAAACGGATCGTCTGCCAGCAAGCGATACAGAAGGACGCGCAGCGACGATGATCGTTAACGCCCGGCTAAATCACCGGAAGCAAAAAGCCCACCCCGGTTGCGGCCGGAGTGGGCTTTGGCTTGTGTGAATGTGTGACCGAGATTAATAGTCCTTTGTCTCGGAGACACTGTTGCCTTCCGCGTCGGTAACCGTGAGCCGTACGCTGGCCGGATTGGACCGCGTGCGGACTTCGTGTTCACCGGAGGCGCTGGAGCCGCTCACCGAGGATGAGGCGCTGTCGAGCACCGAACCGCCGCTATCGAGCAGTTCCGTGGTCACTTGCTGCAGGTCGCCATCTTCGTCGGAGACGGCCCAGTTGACAGTGGCACGCGACCAGGGTCCGGTGGTGCGAGTTGAGACATCGAACGTCTCGATAACTGGCTCGGAGCTACCGACCTCATCATCACCATCATCGCCATCGTCACCATCATCCCCGTCGCCGGGATCGTCGCCGTCGTCACCATCATCGCCATCATCGCCATCGCCCGGCTCATCTCCGTCATCGCCATCGCCCGGGTCGTCGCCCTCTCCACTATCATCGAGGAGACTGTAGACCATGTGGTTGTTGGCGGTGTTTGAGCTCGTTACGATATCCTTCGTGCTGTACTCGGAGATAGCATCATACACATCCTGCGGGCTTGCGCCGGGATTATTCTCCAGATAGAGCGCGGCAACACCCGCTACGTGCGGGGCGGCCATGCTTGTACCGCTAATCGTGTTCGTGGCAGTATCACTGGTGTACCAGGCCGCTGTTATGCTCGCACCTGGAGCAAACATGTCGACGCAATCACCGAAGTTGGACCAGCTGGTCTTGCTGTCGTCATCATTGGTTGCGCCGATGGTGTAGGCGGTTTCAGCACCAGCGGGGGAGTAGTTACAGGCATCCTGGGCGCGGCCGATGAAATCACCGTTACCGGCCGCTACTACTACTGGCACGCCGTTGTTGTACATATTCTCCACGGCATCATCCACCGCGTCGCTACTGCCGCCGCCAAGCGACATGTTGGCCACGGACGGGCCTTCAGCATTGTCGGCAACCCAGTCCATCCCGGCTATCACGCCGCTAAAGGACCCCGATCCCTGGCAATCGAGCACGCGTACAGCGACAAGGTTGACATTCTTCGCAACGCCATACTCGGCACCGCCGACCGTTCCGGCTACGTGTGTACCGTGCCCGTTGCAATCATCGCCATCCTGCCCGTCGTCAAATGCATCGAAGAAGAAGTCGGTGTATACCCGATTCTGAAATTCCTCGTGTGTGTAGCGGATGCCGGTATCAAGGATATACGCATCCACGTCGGTACCTTCGGCAGTGTAGTTGTAGAGACCATCAAGCGGTAGCTCGCGCTGGTCGATGCGATCAAGCCCCCACGTGGCGCCTTCCTGTGTATTTACGACCGACACCTTGCGATCCTGCTCGACGTAGGCCACATTCGGGTTATTCTGAAGCGCGTTAACCGCTTGCTCGGGTAGATTGGAGACAGAAAAGCCGCGTATCGCGTGCTGATAGGTGAATCCTACGGTGCCGCCCGCACTGCTGGCAAGAGCCTGCGCCTGTTCGGGCACGTTTTCAACGGAGGGCTGGAAAACAACGATGTACTGTCCTTCTATGAGATCATCGTCGGGGGTGGCAGAGGCCGAAGGTCCTGCGACTGTAGTTGGTTCAGAGGCGGTTGGAGTTTCGGTGCTTCCCGTCATGCTGGACTGATCGCAGGCTGTAAGCGTCACCAGCGCAGCGACCATCACGAAGGCAAACATTCGAGACGTGAGAGTCGACATAGTCAAGTACTGAAGGGTGGGTAGGATGGCGTAAGCGCGAAGAATCGATGGCTCTAACAGCCTGTCGGACTTAGCTTCCGACGCTGCACATGCGATCTTTGCGTCTATCAAGATTCCGCTTTGGGGGGCCGCAACACCACTACGAACGTCGAACGTCGTGTCTTGCTGGACGGAAAAACTCATCGTATTCGCCGTATCGGCCTCAAAGCCGAGAGGCCCCCAACAATCTCGCTGTAGGCGCATCAATTCTTCACATGCCACAGTATCAACTATTTCTCGACAACTATCAAGTTTTTATCAATTTGTAGCCATTAGATTTCGAGTGCTGGTGCGAATGTGCACCCGATAAAGAGCATAGTGCGCACCGTCCCGTACGCTTCGTAAACGGCTTGCACGGTGCCACTGCAGCACGTATTGTGGTGGTGCGCCCTCATGAATCGTCCCCGTACAGCATGAATTGGTGACGGGGCGAACCCTTTCACGAACGCTCGTATCGAAAAGTCATGCAGCCATCGAGCCGTCTATGCTTCTCGGCGCTCGGCGAGTAGCGTATCGCGCAGCTCGCGCAGCTTCGCCGAGAGGCCGATCTTGTAGAGGTGCGGGTTTTCAAAGCGCTTGAATTCATCCGGGAGCGCATTCAATTGCTCCTGGGCAAACTCAGCGATCTCGTGCACCGT
Source organism: Salinibacteraceae bacterium (assembly GCA_007124945.1). Taxonomy (GTDB): domain Bacteria; phylum Bacteroidota; class Rhodothermia; order Rhodothermales; family Salinibacteraceae; genus Tc-Br11-B2g6-7. The sequence continues at coordinate 3,970 of SLED01000062.1, forward strand.
GCGCGGGGCTGCTGTGCGTTTGCCCTCTTCCATGACTGTTTCGAGGAGTGGCTCAAGGCGATACAGGCTCGTGTCCAGCCCCTTGCCCTCATCGGTGGGATGGTACATCGTATCAACAGCCTGTTCGTCGGCGAGGGTTACCACTTCCCCACCGTAGAAAGAGCCGTCCTCACGCACGAGCCGGTAGACCTGCTTGCGTCCGGGTAGATTTACTTTCTCGATGTTCTCCGAAATCTTGAGGCGGGGTTCGTTGTTGGCGAAGGCCAGTTTGTAGACCCCATCCAGCGCCGCGTCCGGGCGCCCGGTTACCAGGCTTGTGCCAACCCCGAAGAGGTCGATGGGAGCCTTCTGGTCAAGCAGGCTCTTGATGACGCGTTCGTCAAGCTGATTGGATGCCGCGATCTTCACGTCCTCCAGCCCGGCCTCGTCCAGCATAGCACGTGCCTCCTTCGCCAGCCACGCCAGGTCCCCACTATCCAGTCGGATACCTTTGAGCTGCTCGCCCCGCGCTTTCATCTCCTTCCCCACCGTAATGGCGTTCGGCACCCCACTTTCGAGCGTATCGTAGGTGTCAACCAGCAGCACACAGTCATGCGGCCGTACGTCAGCGAAAGCACGAAACGCCGCCAGCTCATCATCAAACCGCTGGATGAAGGAGTGCGCCATGGTGCCGGAGATCGGGATGCCGTAATCGCGCCCGGCCCGCACGTTGCTTGTGCCGACAAAGCCGCCGATGATCGCCGCCCGGCTGGCGGCATAGCCTCCAAGACCCGGCGCACGACGGAGTCCAAAATCAATAAGGTTTCGCCCTTCCGCAGCCAGCCACATGCGGCTCGCCTTCGTGGCGATGAGCGACTGGTAGTTTAGCGTGTTGAGAAGGAGTGTCTCAAGGAGCTGCGCCTCAATGATAGAGCTTTCCACACTCAGTACCGGCCGATCGGGAAACATCAGATCACCTTCGCGAGCAGCCCGAATCGTGCCTGTAAACCGGAAGTTCTCCAGATACTCCAGGAAGGCGTCGTTCATACCCTCTTTTTTTAGCAGGGCGAGATCCTTTTCGTCGAAACGGAGATGAGCCACGGCGTCCAGCACATCCTCCAGCCCCGCAAAAAGGGCATATCCGCCCCCAAAAGGGAGATCGCGGAAGAAGTAGTCAAATACTGCCGTTTCATCCTGGAGCCCCTTGTGGAAATACACCTGGGACATCGTGATCTGATACTGATCGGTATACGTGGCGGTAATGTCGAGCATGGCGTTGGTGCAGGTTGACGGGTGCGCACGGCGCGATGGGGTGTCAACGTACGCTGCAGAGGCGAGAATGGCTACCGTCCACGTCATAGCGTTCGAGCGGGCGGGCGGACCACTCAGAGTACGCGGCTGAAAAGCCCTCATCTTACCGCCTGGCCGCCCTCCGTTATGCCAGTCCGCGACATCAACTTTCGCTTGTGAGGCGCCGTTCGTATTCTTGAAAGGCGGGGCGTCGGTGGTAGACGCCCGCCCACTTCGACCTCATCCATCGACTGCGTGCCACCATGCGAATGTTCACCCCGTTGCTTCTACTACTCGCCGTATTTCTCGTGGCCAGCGCCACGCTGCCAGCTTCCGTTTCAGCCCAGATTGACCGCTCGAATGAGCATTTCGTTACGCGCTCCGAAGTAATCGGCGCAAACGGGATGGTGGCTACGAGCCAGCCCCTGGCCACGCAGGTCGGGCTTGAGGTGCTGCGGCGCGGTGGCAACGCGATGGATGCCGCGATTGCAGCAAACGCGGCCATTGGCCTGATGGAGCCGACCGGCAACGGCATCGGCGGTGACCTGTTTGCGCTTATCTGGGATGCCGAAGGCGAGGAGCTGCACGGCCTGAACGCGAGCGGGCGGTCGCCCGAGGGGTTGTCGTACGACCAGCTGATGGAAGAGCTGGAGGCGAAAGATGCCGACGGCATCCCACCGTACAGCCTGCTATCGATCTCGGTGCCGGGCGCGGTGGACGGCTGGGGGATGATCCACGATCGCTTTGGCGTGCTCTCGATGGAGGAAATTCTGCAGGAGCCGATCCGCTACGCGGAGGAAGGCTTTCCGGTGAGCGAGCAGATTGCCGAGGGCTGGCAGCGGAGCGCACCGTTCATTCTTGACCAGATCGGGGATGTGGGGGCCTTTGAGGAGACGTTCACCATCGACGGACGCGGACCGGAAACGGGCGAGATCTTCCAAAATCCGGATCTCGGCGCCACCTACCGGCTGATCGCCGAAGAAGGGCCGCGGGCGTTCTATGAAGGGCGGATCGCGGATGACATCGATGCCTTCATGCAGGAGCACGGCGGCTACCTGCGCAAATCCGACTTTGAGAACCACACGTCTGAGTGGGTCGACCCCGTGTCGGTGAACTACCGCGGCTACGATGTGCACCAGATTGGCGGCAACAATCAGGGCATGGCGGTGCTGCAGATGCTGCAGATTCTGGAGGGCTACGACCTCGCGGAGAAAGGCTTCAACAGCGTGGAGACGCTCCACCTGATGATTGAGGCGAAGAAGCTTACGTACGAGGACCGCGCCAAGCATTATGCCGACCCCGACTTTTACGACGCTCCCGTCGAGCGCCTGCTATCGGATGAGTACGCGGCCGAACGGCGCGAGCTGATCGGCGACCGCGCTTCCAACCGCGTGACCACCGGCGTGGAGGTGATGGAAGATGGCGACACCATCTACCTCACGACGGCCGACAGTGATGGCAACATGGTGTCGCTCATCCAGAGCAACTTCCGCGGGATGGGCACCGGTTACGTGGTGCCGGGCACGGGCTTCAGCTTTCAGAACCGCGGGGAGCTCTTCTCGCTCGACCCCGATCACCCGAACGTCTACGAGCCCGGCAAACGGCCCTTCCACACGATCATCCCCGGCTTTGTCACGCGCGATGGCGAGCCCTACTTCAGCTTCGGCAACATGGGCGGGGCGTACCAGCCGATCGGGCACCTGAGCATCCTGACGAACATCATCGACTTCGGGATGAACACGCAGGAAGCCGGGGATGCGCTGCGCTGGAACCACAGCAACTCCACCCAGCCCACGGACGACGCGGACGCGGAGCTGACCGACGGCGGGCAGGTCTCGTTCGAGTCGCAGATCGACTACGAGGTGGTGCGCCAGTTGCGTGCTCGCGGCCATAACGTGCGGATCGGCGGCGGCTTTTACGGCCGCTACCAGGGCATCCTGTTCGACAAAGAGAAGGGCGTCTACTTCGGCGCCTCCGAATCGCGGGCCGATGGACAGGCAGCGGGGTACTGACCGGCTGCCTCGCGACCGGCTACGGATGCTCGTCGACGTGCTCCAGCTGCGCCCAGATGTCTTCCTCCCAGTAGGCCGAGCGGATCGTCTCCACGAGGCGCATGTCGAACGTGACGTCCTCGCCGCGCACGCGTAGCAGCGTGCGGTCGTCGGCGGTTCTGCGCCAGTAGGTGACCTCCGCCACGTCCATGGCGGTGACGAGCCCGGGCACCGGCTCCTCAAAGCGGACAGCGATCCGCTCGCCCTCTTCTTCCATGTGGTCCAGCGTCACCGTCTCGGTACCCTCGCGCGTGGCGGTGGCCTCCACAAAGGAGCCATCGTCCAGCATCACATGAAAGGCGCGCTCGCCGTTGTCGTCGAACGTGAGGGCGCGCATCACCACCGGTAACTGGGCAGGAGTAAAGGCGCCACCGCGATAGTCGAATGTCCGGTCGGTGTTGCCATAATCGTCACTGCGCATCATGAAGGAGGCGCTGCCCGCAGGGTCAACAGCAAGCTCGCGGTAAATGTTGGAGCACCAGTCGTAGCTTGTAAACGACTCCTTGAACGGACGCAGGTCGGCCTGCCGCGCATTCACCACGAAGTTCTGCTTGCGCTCGTACGACCCCGCGTCGATCTCCTGAAACAGACTGAATTTGAAGGCCGACTCGCCGTCCATCCCCTCCAGCGCTTTCGTCTGATCGGCTACGCTGTAGTCCTGCTTCACCAGGTAGCTGCCCACCATAAACGACTGAGATACCCCCTCCTCATATTGCGTGTGGTCCCGCTCCACGTGGTAGAACGACATCTCCGCCTTTCCGTCATCCCACATGGAGGACGTCAGGAAGTCGGCGTCGACGATAGCCTCGCCTTCGGGCGACAGCATCGGCACATCGCCATCAGCATTCACATCACACCCGGCGATAAGTAGAGTGACGGTAAGAAGCGCGGCTGTTACGAACGTGACGTGGGATTTCATGTCGGTTACCTGACTGGTTCTCTAAGAAAAATATACTGCGGCGGTAGACCTGTAACGGGAAGAGGGTACCCCTTTTTCGTCAGGATCAATCCGCCAGCGTTACTTCTATCCAGAGATCAAGCATCTTTGATGGCCTTCGGTCAACAGACTGCATGCCCTGGCCGCCGCCCATCTCGCCACCTCGCACATCAACCGGCGTGCGGCCACCGTCCTGCGGCTCCTGTCCCTCCTGGCCTTCCTGCATTTCGGAGAGGTCGGGCTGGGGCGTGGAGAAGCCGATTCCAACGCTGGCTCCCGGATCCACATCAACGGCGTACGACATCGCATCGGCCGGCCTGAGGTCCAGTTTGAGCTCGTACGTGAAGGTACCGACGTCATCCACGTCGGCGCGGATAGCGATCCCGGGCGCATTTTCGGCAACGTAGCGAACGGGCTCGCCCTCCACGAGAATCTCGAGCTCCTGCAGCGATGCCTCGAAGCCTTCGCGCATCATCTCTACCTCATCCGCTGCAACGGGCCCCGGCTGCAGCGCAGCGTCATCCACCGGCATTCCTGGCGGGTAGTTGAGTCCGAAGTTTTCGCTCGTGCCTCCACCGGGGTCGATCCACAGCGTCAGGCCTCGCATCATGATTTCGCGCACGAGGTCCGGGTTGCTCGTGCGGGCGGAGATGTATAACGCCTCGTCGTCATTAAGCACGCCGACAGAGAGAGCGCCGTCCTCGAATGATTGCAGATGCCCTGCCCACGCCTCCAGGTCACCATCAACCTCAACTTCGCCGGACGGGCGATCACTCTGGAGCGACTCCACGCTGGTGCACCCGGCAAGCAACAGCACCCCGGCCAGCAGCGGGAGGAATACGGGAATGTCCCGCTCTCGCCACATCAACTTCAGAGCGGCCACGATCTGCGTTAGCGCGTGCGGTCGATTCTTGTACATAAAACGGAAAATACGTGCTTTTCTACGAACGCGAGTCATATTACACAAATCCCCCATGCTCCAGGGTTCTTTGAACAGGGGAGGTTACGGGTTAGCGTGTATAGTGCCTGCATGAAAAGACCCATGCCGGTATGGATAACCCCGTGCCGGTTTGGTCAGCAGCGTGGACTGTAGCGTGCCGTCTGGTCTGGCCGGTAAGTCACTACGGCAGGGAAAGGTCCCCCCTGCGCATATGGGCAATTTATTTCTTTAATTGTGAATCAGGAAGACGACAGTGCCAGATACGCAGTGATCGAATGGTACTCATCGTAACCGCCGCTTGCCATGTCCGACGCGTCACAGGATAACCGACTCGAAGCCCTGCATCGGTACGATATCCTTGATACCGAGCCCGAGGAGGCCTTCGATCGCCTGACCAGGCTGGGGGTTCAGCTTTTCGACGTGGACGTCGCCTTCGTTGCGTTTGTGACCGATGAGCGGCAGTGGTTTAAATCAACCGTGGGCCTGAGCAAGGACGAGACATCGCTGGCTGTCTCCTTCTGCGACTACGCCATTGAGGACGCGGCACCTCTTGTGGTTGACGATGCCACTGAGGATGAGCGCTTTGCGGATAATCCGTTTGTCACGGACGATGGGTATCGGTTCTATGCCGGTGCTCCGCTTGTAACACCCGATGGATTCGCCATCGGCACGTACGTAATTATGGATAAAGAACCACGGCGATTAACGGGGGCGGATACCCAACAACTCACTTCGCTGGCCGACATGGCCATGGACGAGCTGGAACTGCGCCAGAAAACGCGGGACCGCATCCGGGCAGAAACAGCACTGCGCAAAACCAAAACGCGATTACAGAAGACTCTTGAAAGCCTTTCTGATGCCGTTTTTGTGGTAGAGAACGGAAGGCAAATCGTTGCCTGCAACAAGGCAGCTGAGCGTATTTTCGGTTACGACCGAGATGAGCTTATCGGTGAAACCACCGAGTGCCTGCACGTCGATGAGGATGCCTACCAGCAGTTTGGTGAGATTACCGAGAGGGTGCTGACGGAAAAGGGCACGTATACGGGAGAGCATCGAATGCGCCGGCGTGATGGGACGGAAATCATTACCGAGCACTCGATTGCCCATCTGAACCCGGAGAAGGACGATAATACCGTTGTAAGCATCGTGCGTGACATCACCGAACAACGGCTGGCGCAGCAACAGCTGCGGGAGAAAAGCAATCGATTACATGCTATCACCGAAAACGTAGCCGACGGAATCTTCCGGACGGACGCTGCCAGTGGCGAGGTCATCTACGCGAATTCGTCGCTCGTGCAGATGTTTGGCTTTGATGATCTGCAGGCACTGCGGAAGGTCGAACCGTCGTCGCTGTACGTGAACCCTTCGCGGCGGCAAGAAGTCTTCGACATGCTAAAAGAGACGGGGTCCTGCAAAGGGCTTGAAGTTGAATATCGGCGCCGAGACGGTTCTACGTTTGTCGGGCTTGTCAATTCTACCGTCGCGTACGATGAACGAGGAGAACCCCGGTATCACGACGGTGCGATAACGGACATCACTCCTCAGAAAGAGGCGCTCCGTGCCCTGCGAACGCGCGAGCGACAGCTCCGCGGACTGGCGAGCAGCATCCCCGGCGTTTTGTACAAACTCTATGGCGATCCTCACGACACGTGGAAAATCCTCTACGCGAGTGACCAAACGAGGACACTGCTCGACCTCGACCCAAACGCGGAAGATCTATTTGAGAAACTCTTAGTTCGCATTCCAACATCACATCGGGAAAGCTTTATTCAGTCGATACGACAAGCTGCAGAAGAGCGCCGGCCAAAGCGTGTAGAGTTTCCATACGAAGTGGGGCCCGATGAATACCGGTGGTTTCTGGCCGCCTCTCATCCCGAATTGGCCGGGGGTGGGGACGCAGTGATTTTCAACGGCGTGTTGCTTGATATTACCGACCGGAAAGCTGCCGAGCGCGACCGAAAAATTCTTTCGGCTGCCGTGGAGCAAACGGGAGAGGCTGTACTCATCACCGAGGCGGCTCCACTGGAGGCACCCGGCCCTCCTGTAATCTATGCTAATCGCGCGTTTGAGGCCTTAACCGGCTACAACCGGGATGCTATTATCGGCCATAGCCCCGCGATTCTGTTTGGCCCCGAAACCGATGAGGAGGTGCTTTCGAGGCTCCTTTCGACCCTGAAGCGTGGGGAGCCGTTTGAGGGGGAGGCGGTGATGTACACCCGCAACGATGAACCCTTGCTCGTCCACTGGACGGTAGCCCCCGTGCGATCTGAAAGCGGAGCGATAGAGTATTGGGTCTCGGTTCAGCGCGATGTGACGGAAGACCGGCAGCGCGAGGCTGCACTGCGAGAGGCCCGCGACGAAGCCGAGGAGGCAAACCGCCTCAAGTCGGCCTTGCTGGCCAACATGAGCCACGAGATCCGGACGCCGCTGACCTCCATGATCGGTTACTCGGAGCTGCTTGGCGAGATGGACCTTTCTGACGATGCCGCGGAGTTTGTCGGATTCATACAGCGATCAAGCGATCGGCTGCTCCGAACGCTCACCTCCGTGCTCGATCTGTCTCAGCTCGAAGCCGGAACCCTTACACTACACCCCGAAGAGTTCGACCTGCGCGAACTTACGAACGACGTGCTCGCTTCATTTCGCGGCACGGCAGAGGAGGCTGGTGTCGAACTCAAAGCCGAGCTACCTGCTTCCCCGGTGAAGGCCGTGTTAGATGAGGCCGCCACACATCGAATTCTCTCCAACCTGCTCAGTAACGCTATCAAGTTTACGCCCGGTGGCGGTGCCGCGAGTATCCGGCTTGAGGTGACCGACGACAGGCTCTGCTTCGAAGTGGAGGACACCGGCATCGGTATCGACCCCGATTTTATGCCGAACTTGTTCATGCCGTACAAACAGGAATCAACAGGCCTGGCTCGCGACTATGAAGGGGCGGGGCTGGGCCTCACCATCGTCTCACGCATTACGCAGGAGTTGGACGGGCATGTGGAGGCGCAGAGCGAAAAGGGCGTCGGCTCCACGTTCACTGTTCAACTCCCCCGAAACCTTAAAGCAGACAAGTAAGCGATAGAAACTACTGTCTGATATAGCCGGCTGGACCCAAACAACCAGACCACAAACGCCGATGGATGAGCCACAGATACTAATCGTGGAAGACGACCAGCAGACATTAAAACTGCTGGAGCTTGTGTTGGAAAACGACGCTAACGTTCATCTTGCCGAGTCCGCCGAAGATGCTCTGGGCCTGATTGATGTCGCCCCCAACCCCTTCGACCTACTGATCATCGACATTCACCTCGAAAAGGGCATCGACGGCACGGAGTTCTTAACCAGAGTCCGCGCGCTCGATAGCTGGGGAAAGGTCCCCGCCATTGCCTGCACCGCATACGCTATGCCGGGCGATCGCGAAAAGCTCCTTAACGCCGGATTCGACTACTACGTGAGCAAGCCGTTCAGAAAGCAAGAACTCAGCGACACCATCGAACAGGCACTGGTAGGCGGATGAAAATAACGCTCCGCGCATCGGACTTTAGCCACTGCTGCTACACACGCTGAGTACAAAGAATGAGTAGAAACTGAACGATATCAGTAGGCATTTACTTTTCACAGAAGGGAAAAGCGTTGGCACGACGCTATCTCTTTTTCTTCAAGGGTTTAGAGCAGCGATCTTTGGGCATAGCTCATCCCTTTCCGCTGGGGGTTGCAAGTCGCTTTCGCTGAAACGTGTAGGGCAAGCGGGCCTGAAGGAAGAGAAGGAAGGGCAATGCGAAACGAGCTCCAAACGCTCCAATGAGGGCGGACGAGGTAGCTCACCGCCATCTCGGGCATCAACTGAGAGGGAGGGTACTATGGTAGATCAGAAACACGTTACCCGATTGCTGCAGGCGGTCGATCAGGGAGATAATCAAGCGCTGGACGAACTCTTTGGCATGGTATACGATGAGCTCCATCGGCGGGCGCAGGCGCAGCGCAACCGGTGGGGCGGGACCCCGACCATGAACACCACCGCGCTTGTACACGAGGCGTACGTTAAACTCGTAGATCAGGACAGCCTTCACTGGCAGAACCGCGCTCACTTTTTCGCTGTGGCCGCCACGGCCATGCGGCACATCCTCATCAATTACGCAAAGCGGAAGCAGGCGCAAAAGCGAGGAGGCGACAAGGAAAAGGTGCCGGCAGATGAGGTGGCGCTCGTTGACGAGGACGCCATCGAGGACCTTCTGATGATGAACCAGGCGCTCGAACAGCTCGAAAAGATCGATGAGCGCATGTGCCGGGTGGTGGAATGCCGTTTCTTCCTCGGGCTGCCGATAAACGAAACAGCCGATGCTCTCGGCGTCTCCCCCTCAACTGTAGAACGCGACTGGCGCAAGGCCAAAGCCTGGCTCTACAAGGTGCTGGGAGACGACAAGTAGTTGTTGCTCTACCTCAACCCCAGCGCCTCCACCTCTCCATTTACCGCCTCTTAACGCCAAAAGCCCCTCCTGAGATCGAGACATCCCGGAGAGGCTTTTGCCTGATATATCCGCTTCGCACGTCAGAACGCGCGATGGTGCTCCTTACTGAAGGGCAATCGGATCAAGTATACCCTCATTCAGCAGGTCATGAAGATCTGTATGCTGAATCGGTGGAGCAGCCCGCAGGTCGTCTTTCGTGCGGTAAAGCTGCAGAAAGTCCGTCGACGTATCTCGCTGTTGGATCGTACCCCGCACGCCGACAACCTCACGCCCGATTACTGTTTGATCGACCGATATACGCACGGCCTCGTTCACCGGCTGCTGAATCCAGTGTCCGAGCGCATCGGCAACCGGCACCAAGTCAGAATCGGAGGAGCTTAGCGTCAGCTCGCCCCCGTCGTTGTTGGGAAACATCTCGACAGGAAATGTCTGATGATCGATATCTGAATCCGCCGAGAAGAAGCCTTGATCCTGGCGAATCTGGAGCCGCTCGATGCGGCTATCACGCACCTCGAAAAACATGAAGGCATCGGCGTCAAAGGCTTTTGCTTCTCCATCCGGACTCAAGAATGCGTGATCTTCATCTCCCCGTGGGGTGGTGCTTGAGCGTTCCGCTGGCGTTCCGGACACATTCACGTGCATCATCACGCGATTTCCATCTGCCACCACCTCCCGTGGGTGTAGCTGAAGATCCGGCACCTGTATCCACCAGGCCTCGCCCATTTCTATGAACGTGTTGGCTCCCTGAATGGAAGCGTTCTTCTCAACGCCGTTGACCTCTACGTTCGGTGCGAGAGCAATCGACAGTTCGTTCGGATTTTGGGCATTAAATCCCTGAATAAAGGTGTGGGCCGCATCATCAGCTCGCAGACTGGTGCGCGTGTCGCTGGTATCGGGATCGACGCCGAGGTCGTTACACGCGGTGAAAAGCAGGAGCGTAGATGCGAGCACAAGGGTCCACGCGGTGCGGCTTGCGAGGGTGCAAAAAGTAAACGGCTTGCGAGTGATCGGATAGTTCTGGCTTAGCACTGTCATGGCTGGCCTCTCTCTCTGTATTTGGATGAAGTTAGTGGCGGAGTGTCCTTTGTTTCTCCCCTTCATCCTCCCGTACAACAAAAGTGGGGTGGACTCCGTCATCGGCATCCAAAAAAATTTCGCGTGGCCGCCTCCACCGCGTTCGCAGTTCTTCGCTATATGAGCGCAGGCCGGAATGGGCATCTCCTTTGGAAGATGATTTCGCGCCATACTGCGTCAGATCTCACAACGAGTACGCTCTGATTCTTACCTTTTCACCGGGCAAACAGGGAAACGACGGGGGATTTTTCGATGTTTATTGTGTAAAGGTCGGAAAGTAGGTGTACTGCATACTGGCGTGTGGTTAAGGAGCCACGGGGGCTGGTCTGCACGATGGTAGATCGGCAAAATGTGAGGGCCGATGCTATCCCCGATTTCTCCACTACCGGAGGGTGGGTGTGATGAACGAGAAGCAGTGGTCGCAAGTGTTTGAGCTGTTCGAGGGTGCCCTCGACCTTCCGCGGGAGGAGCGCGAAAACTATATCCGGAATGCCTGCCCGGATGCTACCGTGCGGCAGGAGGTGGAGGCCATGCTTAGCGTCGAGGACGATGCTGACGAGTTTCTCTCGCATCTGGCCAATCGAGCGGGGCTGGCACCGGATATGCCCCAGCTTCTAAAGCCGGACACGCGCGTGGGAGCCTATCGGATCATCCGCTTGCTCGGCGAAGGGGGCATGGGTATGGTGTTTCTGGCTGAGGATACCCGGCTGAACCGCAAGGTGGCGCTGAAATTCCTCCCGCCCATTGCTACCGCCAGCCGGCAGAAGCGGGAGCGGTTCAGGCAAGAAGCGCGAGCCGCCGCTCGCCTCAACCACCCGAATATCTGCACCGTCCATGATATCGGCGAGTACGAGGAGCAGCCGTACCTGGTGATGGAGTACGTAGAGGGTACAACGCTGCGAGAGGTGCTTGACCGCTATCGCCGGAAGCCGGAAGAGGTTGGCGCGAATGGAAACGAAACGACTGGCAGGCTTCCCCTCTCGAAGGCCCTCGACTTCGGCCATCAGATTGGCCGGGCGCTGGCGGCCGCGCATCGCGCGGGCGTTGTTCACCGGGACATCAAGCCGGAGAACATCATGGTGACGCCGGAGGAGCGAATAAAAGTCGCCGACTTCGGGCTTGCGAAGCTGAAGGACGGAGAGCCGTTGACTCGCAGTGCACAGGTGGTCGGTACGCTGGCGTACATGTCGCCGGAGCAAATTCAGGGCGCGGAGGCTGACGCGCGAAGCGACATCTTCTCCTTTGGCATCGTGCTCTACGAAATGATCACCGGGCGGCACCCGCTTGCTGCGGAGCACGAGCCGACGATAGCCTACCGCCTCGTCCACGAAGATCCGCCACCGCCCAGCTCCGTCGATGATGAGATCCGGCCTGAGCTGGACTACCTTCTGGAACGGTGCCTCGCGAAAAACCGTGACGACCGCTTCGCCTCGTCAGATGAGGTGATGAACCTGCTCGACGAAGAGCGCCGCCACTCCAGCGAAAAAGCGGCCGCGTCGCGCATCAGGCGGCTACGGTGGCGCTTCCTGTGGCGCGCGCGGCGACTGGTAGCACGACGAAAAGCGATTGGCATGACCGCCGTAGCGGTGCTGCTCCTGCTCTTCAGCCTTGCCATAGCCCTCACCTGGCAGCAGGGTGCTACACACGGCGTACCGGAAGAGCGGCAGCTCGTGGTGCTGCCATTCGAAAACCTGAGCGAAGACGCCCTGCCGCCCGCCCTCAGCGATGGACTCGTAGAACTTGTCACCAGCACCATCACCCAGCTTCAGCCTCAGGAGGCCTCGATGTGGGTGGTGCCGAGCACGGAAGTCCGCGCGCGGCAGATTTCGAGCATCGATGAGGCCAACCGCGTCTTCGGCGCCAACCTCGCACTCACCGGTAGCCTGCAGGGTAGCAACGACCGAATGCGCATCACACTGAACCTTGTCGAAGCGCCCTCGATGCACCAGGTGCGCTCGTCGGTGCTTGAGCTCGACCTCTCGGACATCAACTCTCTGCAAGAACAGGTGGAGTCAACGCTCTCCGGTATGCTGGATCTCACTGAAGACCGGGTTGCCGGTCCGCCGGTCAACGACAGTTGGGGCGCCGGGGCAACTGCCTTCAGATACTACACGGAGGGGCGCGGTTACCTGAGCCGGCACGAGGATCTGAGACAGGTGCAGGCTGCAATCGCATCCTTTGAGCAGGCGCTGGCGGCAGATCCATCGCATGCCCTCGCACATGCCGCACTGGCCGAAGCCTATTGGCGGAAGTACCAGCGCACGTCCGAACCTGAATGGACGGAAAAAGCCATTGCCCACGTACAGAGGGCTGCCGATTTGGACCCGGCGGGCGCCGAGGTGAAGGTCACCATGGCGTTTGTCAAGAACCGCACGGGCCGTCACAGCGAGGCAATTCAGCTACTCGATCAGCTCGACGCTCACGAACAATCACGATTTTCAGCGCTGATGGAAAGGGCACGCGCCTACGACGGGCAGGGGCGATTAGACAGTGCCGAGGAAACGTTCAAGCGCGCGATCGAACAAAAACGAACCTACTGGGGCGGCTACGATGCACTCGGCGTGTTCTACTACCGGCACGGCCGTTTCGCTGAAGCCGCCGAGTCATTCAGAAAGATAACGGAACTCACGCCTGCCAACCATCAGGGCTACAATTATCTTGGAGCAAGCTACTTTGAGTTAAGCGATTTCGCTCAGGCGGAGGCAGCTTTTGAGCAAGCATTAGCGATTACGCCAGACAACTATGCAGCGGTATCAAATCTTGCGACCCTCAACTATTACCGCGGCGAATTTGAGCAGGCTGTCAGCTACTACGAGCAGGCGCTCGATATCCGCGATACAGACTCTGCCGTATGGGGCAATCTCGGCTCTGCGCGGCACTGGGCCGGGTATGACGATGACGAAACGCGCAATATCTTGCAACGAGCCGTCGAGTTGGGTGAAGGAGAACGGGAGGTTTCCCCCAACGACCCGCGCATATTGGGCCAGCTCGCCGGCTATCACGCGCTGCTCGACAACACGGACGAGGCCACCCGTCTGCTGGATCGGCTAACCTCGCTTGATGCCCTTGGACCTCCCGAAAAGGTGCAGGTTGGCCACGTGTATGTGACCCTCGGCGCCCCCGAAACAGCGATATCCTGGTTTGAGGCCGCCCTTGAAGAGGGAATAGACTTCAGCCAGATTCAGCGACTGCCCGGGATGGAAGAGCTGCTACGTGATCCGCGCATGCGCGAACTGCAGTCGCGCTACGACACACCACCTGCTTGATTTGAGAAGCAAAGCCGTAAAACCCGAACATTCACAACAGGGAGGAGACGATGAACCAGCAACGTGCAACAAGCGCTCGATCGACCTCTTCACAAGGAGAGCGTGTCTTGGAGATTCAGCGGCAGCCTGACGGTTCGAATGCATCCTGCCGCTACCGGGTCAATCCGGGGCGTCACGAGGTGAAACGCGGCGAACCCGTCACCTGGTCGAATCCGCCCACGGATCTGGTGCTGCTATTTCCGGATAAAGACCTCTTCGGCACCCGAGAAATTGACGTGCCGGAAGGGAGAAGCGTAACGCTTGAGGTAAGCCAGCGAGCACAGAAAGGTGAATACCCGTATGCCGTTTACTGCAAAGACTCGAACGACTTTGCCGAGGGTAATAGTTATCCGGTGATGATTGTGCGGTAGCCGTTCGTCGCCGGGCGTTTGGTTTTACGCATGGTACCGCCATAGCTGTGTGGCGGATTGGGGTGGTGCGGGCTGTTCGTGCTGAGGAGACAATGTGTCCACTTGCCACAGGGAGGAGCATGGTCTAAGTTTAGCGTCTCTGCATCCGACGCTTTGTGACTACACATATTAGACCACCCGAATCCATGAGCACACCAAGAAGTTGTTCGCTGGGCATGACGCTTATCGTCCTCACGGCAATATTCTTCGGCATGAATGACGCAATGGCCCAGGAAGACGAACTCCGAGTGTACATCTCCGTGGATATGGAGGGCATCACGGGGCTTGTTCATGGTGATCATCTCGGGCCCGGCGGCTCGGATTACCAGATGGCCCGGCGCTGGACAACGCAGGAGACGAATGCCGCGATAGAGGGAGCGTTGGCGGCTGGCGCCACGCACATCCTGGTGAATGACGCGCACGGCAGCATGCGCAACATCATCCTGGAGGACCTGCACCCGGAGGCGCATCTCATCACGGGCCGCCCGAAGCCGTACGCCATGATGGAGGGCATCGACGAGACGTTCGACGCCATCCTGATGATCGGCTACCATGCGCGAGGCGGGACGATCGGTGGCGTGCGCGATCATACGTACTCCAGTGCCACGGTCTTCTCGATCAAGATCAACGGCGTCGATATGCCCGAGCTCGGTCCGAACGCGCTCTTGGCCGGGCATTACGGCGTACCCATCGTGCTGGTGACGGGTGATCAGGCGACTGCCGATCAGGCCGAGGAGATTCTGGGTGAGCGCGTGCGCACCGTGGCCGTCAAAGAGGGCATCAGCTGGGAGGCCGCCCGATCGCTGCCGCTGGAGAAAGCGCACGACCTGATCCGCGAGGCGGCGCAGGAAGCCGTCGAGAACCGTGACGAAATCGAGCCTTTCCCGCTTGAGCCTCCCTTCGAGTTTGAGATGACGTTCCTGCGCAGCGACATGGCCG
>SLED01000162.1 GCA_007124945.1 Salinibacteraceae bacterium
AGGCCTTCTTGAAGATGCTCGTCGCGCAGCTCAACAACCAGGATCCGCTCAACCCGCAGGAGGGCCACGAATTCGCTGCCCAGCTGGCGCAGTTCTCAACAGTGGAACAGCTGCAGTCGCTCAACAAGCAGTTCGCCGGTCAAAGTGAGATCCTGGAGGTTCTGCAGGAAGAGTTTGGCGACCAGATGACCACGCAAAATGAGAAGATCGAGTCGCTGCGGAGCGGCATGCAACTCAACCGGGCCACCAGCCTCATCGGCCAGACGATTGAGACAAAGGGTAATCAGGTATCCTGGTCGGGCAGCGGCGCCGCCCCGCTGAACGTACATTTCGACAAGCCGGCAGCCACGGCAACGGTCACCGTACGGGACTCCGACGGTAACGTCGTTCGCACGCTTGAGGCTACCGATATTCAGCAGGGCCCGCAAACTTTTCCCTGGGACGGGATGATGGACGACGGCGAGACCGCGCCCCCGGGCGCCTACACCTTCCAGGTTCGGGCCGAGGACTCTAACGGCAATCGCGTGCCTACCGAAACGATTACGATAGGAACGGTAGACCGCGTCAGTTTTGAGGGTGATGGTAAGGCCTTGCTCTGGATGGGCAACGTTTCGATCCCATTGAGCGAAGTACGCTCGATGTATAACCAGTAGGTACGCAAAAACGCACGATACCATGAATGTACGCCAGCTTGCCACACGCGTAGACCCCGGGCAGCAGATTTCGCCCGAGCAGCTACAGCGTCAACAGCGCTCCGGAGATCCCACAGGCGCCTCCTTTGAAGAAACGCTGCAGAAATTGCAGCAAGCGAAGGACGACCTCCAGATCTCAGCACACGCTCAACAGCGGATCGAGGAACGTTCCATCTCGCTGAACGGCAACGAGCGCGAGGCCCTCGTCGACGGGCTGAAACAACTTGAGGAGAAAGGCGCCCGCGACGCCCTCATGTTGCGCGACGACGCCGCCTTTGTGGTGAGCGTCCCCAACCGCACCGTCATCACAGCAATGGACCGGGGCGAGATGGAGGAGCGCACCTTTACTCAAATTGACAGCGCGCTACTCCTGTAGCGCTTCGCCAGAACCACTCGCAATCCTTTCACAAATAGCAACACGCCAGAACCACAGGCTCGATTGAGCCACCACTACCGGCGGGACCCGCTACCGATTACCTCGGACCTGGGACGCCGGCCACAGCTGACCGACAGATGCTGTGGAACGTACATCTAACCAAACACGAGGTACATCTCATGATTCGTTCTCTCAGAACCGGTATGTCTGGTCTGCGCACCCATCAGGTGGGCATGGACGTCATCGGAAACAACATCGCAAACGCCAACTCCACCGCCTTCAAGCGCAGCCGCGCTGCCTTTAACGAGGTTCTCGGCCAACAGATGGTTGGCGTAGGCAGTACCGCCGGCGGCTCCGGAATCAACCCGGCCTTCGTGGGCCTGGGAAGTAGCGTAGGATCCATTGATAAAGATTGGGGGCAGGGCGGCTTAGAGCAAACAGGGGTAGAGACTGACCTCGCGCTCGAAGGCGACGGCTTCTTTATGGTTGACCGCGACGGCCGCAACGTCTTAACGCGCGCCGGCAACTTCACCTTCAACTCTGACGGGCAGTTCGTTACGGCGAACGGCCTCAATGTTCAGGGCTTCCGCGTCGATTCTGAAGGAGAGGTTGACATGAGCGAACTCAGTGACATTGAGATCGACTTTAATACGCAATCTGACGCTCGCTTCACGCGTGAGGTAAAGGTTGGAGGCAATCTCTCGGCAGAAGCCGAAATCGGGACGGTTGAAACCATCTCGCAGACGGTGTATGACGAGCAAGGAAACTCGCACAATCTCATTATTGAGTTTGAGAAAACGGACAGCGAAACCAACACGTGGGACTACCGCGCCAGTTACGGTGGAGAGGAATTCGAAGATGATCCACCGTTCCAGCCCGTAGAAGGTGATATGAGCTTTAGCACCGACGGCCGCGTCGAAACGATAGATGGGAATGATCAGAGTGACATCAATCTCGTCTGGGAAGAGGGTTTTGTGGGCGATGACGACGAGGGCAATCCACGCGAATTCGCGCTCAATCTTGATCGCCTGTCTCAGTTTGGCGGCTCCACCACCGTGATGGTCGATGGGCAGGACGGGTATACCTCAGGCCAGTTAGTCGGCTTCACCGTCGACCCCGATGGTATGATGAAACTCAACTTCTCCAATGGCCAGCAGGAAGCGGTTCACCAGCTGGCTATTAGCAGCGTCAACAACCCGAATGGGCTGGAGCAGCTTGGGGAAAACTTCTACGGCGTTACGGGAGCTTCTGGAGAAGCGGTGGTAGGCCGAGCCGGACGCGAGGTCCGGACATCCGTCGTGCCCGGAGCTCTTGAGCAAAGCAATGTTGATCTGGCGGTAGAGTTTACTGACATGATCGTTGCTCAACGCGGGTATCAGGCTTCGGCACGGGTGATCACCACCTCCGACGAGTTACTCCAGGAGACGCTGCAGCTGAAGCGGTAACTTCTGATCACAGGCACCTACGACGTACGGAAAGCCTCGCCCTTGTGGCGGGGCTTTTCTTTTTTAAGCGCCCTTCTGCGCAACCGATAAACACCATGCAGCATCCGGCAACGTCCCCTGCCTCACACTGCCCATCCATTTGCATTAGCCTCGTCCCTATCTGATGAGTGATTTAGCATCTCAGTATCAAGGTGATGTCTTGCAGCTCGTAAGCTTTGTCATCGCTGAGGAAGAGTTCGGCGTAGATATCCTGAAGGTTCAGGAAATCATACGGCCTCCGGAAATTACCCGGGTGCCCAATGCTCCCTCATTTGTGGAAGGAGTAATCAACCTGCGCGGGCGCATCGTGCCAATCGTCGACCTGCGCGCACGTTTCGGCCTCCCTCCTCGTGAGCAAGACAAGGACACGCGTATTGTCGTTGTCGAGCTTGAAGAGCAGGTTACGGGCTTCCAGATGGACGCGGTGAAA
Source organism: Salinibacteraceae bacterium (assembly GCA_007124945.1). Lineage (GTDB taxonomy): Bacteria > Bacteroidota > Rhodothermia > Rhodothermales > Salinibacteraceae > Tc-Br11-B2g6-7. Next base: position 2,983 of record SLED01000162.1, read on the forward strand.
GAGGTGATCCGGGTTGAACAGGACGTAATCGAGCCACCACCGGAGCTCGCGATCGGCATTGATACGGATTATTTGAAAGGGGTGGCCAAGCTGGAGGAGCGCCTGCTGATCTTGCTCGACCTTGAAGAGGTGCTCTCAGAGAATGAACTGATCGATATGGCTGAAGCGACGGAGCCGGTATCTGCTTGATTTTCCAAACCCACTCGCAGCAACGCTTCATGTCAAGCTCTGAGTTACACAATCCCGACCCCGTATTGCGGTATGAAGCGCTGGAAGCACTTCGGCGCTCACCGGCTGAAGCGCCAGCCGCCGCTGCCCTGCTCGAAGATCCCGTGCCCAACGTGCGGGAGCAAGCCAGTCGCGTGCTGAAAGCTGCCGGCACGAGAGAAGCTGCCCGACAAGTAGCGACTATTATTAGCAGCAGTAATATCAGCGCGCGTAACCTGGCCGGCGAGACGCTGAAGAAAATGGGACACGTAGCTGTGCCCGAACTCCTTCCCTACCTCACGCACGAGGACAACGATGTGCGCAAATTCGCCATCGATGTGCTTGCCCGCCTGCCCGCCCGTATCTATGCCCCAAAAATCGCGGAAGCGCTCGATGACCCGGACGCGAATGTTCGCCTGGCGGCCATCGAAGCGCTCGGGGAGCTGAAAGCAACGAACTACGCGGATGAACTGAAGAAACGCTACGAGGCAGAACCATCCAGCCGCCCCAATATTGTTCAGGCGCTGGGCGCGTTTCAACGACCGGAGGACCTCCCTTTCTTCGAACAAGCCCTTCTCGATGAAAATCCGGTCGTGCAGCTGACCGCTGCAGAAGCTCTGGCGAGCATCGACGTGCCGGAGACGCTTGATCTGCTTGTGCATCATCGCACGTCGGTAAACAGCATAGCGCGTTCGGTTATGGTGGATGCCGTGGTATCCATCGTTAAGCGCGAGCCGGCGCGGGCCACTGAGCTCCCGGCATCGCTGCATGTAAATCTGGTAGCGATGCTGGACGACCCAGACCCACGTTATCAGAAGGCTGCTATTGAGGGCCTCACCTTTTTCGTTAAGGACGGCGCCCTTACCGCACTGCTACAGTGCACCGGTCGGTCGGATGAACAGGACCTGCTCATCTTCCGCGCAATATCAGACGCAGACGAGCCATTCGAAGCGATTTTGAAAGCGACAGACCGGGGCGACCTCGGCGGTAACACGGCTGCCACATTTGCGCTCGGACTGCTCGGGCAGGCACAATCACCCGGTCCGCACTGGCCAGCGATCGGTGAACTCCTGATCGATCAGTTCCACAATCTCGATGTGGACACGCAACTAACTGCGCTTAACGTCTGCGCATCGATTGGTCATCCTGCCCTAACTCCGGTCGTCGAAAAAGCTCGTGCCCATCCCCTTCCGGATATTCGTTCGATCGCTGAGGACGTGTCCTCCAGTTTCCCGAGTATCGCTGCCACCCCTTCCACCCCGTGAGCCACACATGTCCATTCTCGACAAGATCGATCTTAAGGGTCAGCGTCGCTCAAAGCTCTCGGGGAAGACCTTCGAGCAACTACGGGAGATCATCTACCGGGAGACCGGCATCTACTTTCAGGATAACAAGCGTTATCTGCTCGAGAGCCGCGTGTCGAGACGCCTGAAAGCGCTCTCGATCGATACGTTTGAGGAATATGCGTCCAGCCTTCAAAATGGTCGACGGAGCAGGGAGATCGGATGCCTTATAAACGCCATCACCATCAACGAGACCTCGTTTTTCCGCCATCAGTCGCAATTTGATGTGCTTGTTGATCACCTCGTGCCCGCACTGGTCAAGGAACGCGGGGAGTCTGCGACGTTGCGTCTCTGGAGCGCTGCATCATCAACGGGTGAGGAGGCCTACAGCCTGGCAATTCTGTACGTCGAGAGGCTCAAACCGCGCTTCCCGAAACTGCGTGTAGAGATTGTTGCTACCGACATCGACACCAACGTGCTGGAAGAAGCAAAAGATGGTCGGTATAACGGCTACGCCACGCGGAATATACCGCCGGCCTGGCTGCGGAAACACTTTACGCCGGAGGGCAAGCATCACCGTCTCAACGACGATATTCGAAAGATGGTACGGTTTAAGCAGGTAAACCTGTCCGACAGGACGTCCATGCTGCGGATGCGTAGCTTTGATATCATCTTTTGCGCCAATGTGCTGATCTACTTTGACGACGAATCGAAGAAGCAGGTGATTTCTTCCCTCTACAATAGCCTTGCCACGGGTGGATACCTGTTCGTAGGCTTCTCAGAATCGCTCTACGGCGTCACGCAGGCCTTCCATGCCGTGCGCCTCGATAAAACAATCGCCTACCAAAAAGTGTGACGTCATGCCTTCCACAGTCCTGGTGGTAGACGATTCCACCGCCATCCGCAAGTTTGTAATGTTTGCCCTGCGATCAAACGGGCTCAATGTGCTTACGGCACAAGACGGCCTTGACGCACTGGAAACCCTGGCGCGTCACTCGGTCGATCTCGTCATCACCGATCTCAACATGCCCAAACTGGATGGTTTTGGACTTGTGCGCAAACTGCGCCTCGAACAGAACTCCGAGAGACTACCCATCATCATCCTCTCCTCCCTCTCCGGTGAAGCCGACGTAGAGGCAGGCCTGGAGGCCGGTGCCGACGCCTACCTGGTTAAACCGTTCAATCAGGCGCGACTCAAGTATGAAGTAGCAAAGTTTCTGAACTGACGACGCAGCCATCCCACTCGGGCTGTCATCCCCCAAACACCCCTAACGCACTCCATGAAATTTCTTGTAGTTGACGATTCACCGACGATGCGGCGCATCGTCACGAATGCACTTAAAGAGATCGGTTATGAAGATGTAGCCGAGGCTGAGGATGGTGAAGACGCCGTGACGAAGCTGGAAAGCGACAGCTTTGACTTCCTCGTGACGGATTGGAATATGCCCAACATGAATGGCCTGGAGCTAACACAGCATGTGCGCTCGCACGAAACGTACGGTGATATGCCCATCCTCATGGTAACGACCCGCGGCATGAAGGAAGACGTCATGGCCGCCATGCAAGCCCGTGTAAATAACTACGTCGTGAAGCCGTTCACGCCCGACGTACTGCGTGAGAAAATCGAGATGATTCTGAAAATCGCCTGAGTCCCATGACCTCACCCCGTACCCTCAACGACATTCTGGGCAAGCTAAACGAGCTTCGGGCTGTTTTTACGCTTGGTCAACGGGCGGTGCCCTTTATCGAGGAAGTGTTAGACTTCCTCAAGGAAATCGCTCCGCTGATCGAGGAAATTGACTCGTCCATGCGGGAGAGCACCGGCAAGATGCCGGGGGCCACGTCACAACTCAAAAACGTGACGCACCAGACGGAGCTCGCAACAAACGAGATTCTGGATTTGGTCGATGAGGTCACCAGCCACCTCGACGCTATCGAGCAGGAAAATGAGCGGATGGCAGAAGACGTGCGCGAAATCCGCCACATCGACGCAACGATCATCCGCACGGTGCGCTCGGCACTGAAAGATCAACCGGAGGTGCTTGAGAAACTCGACGAACTTCACGAGGAGAAGAAAGCGCTGAGGAAATCGATTGGGGACCGTACGCAAACCCATCACGCCTCCATGGAGGACATCCGCTCGCACGTTAACCGCATCATGATATCGCTGCAGGTACAAGATATTACAGCGCAGCAAATCGCGTCGGTCAATCATCTGATTGAATCGATCCGGGCGCGCATGGCGACCCTGATTGAGCGCCTGGACACTACCGGCGTCGACCCCACGCCGCCATCACAGAGCACACCGCTGGCTAACGGGCCCGATTTCGATGCCAACGCCCGTTACACGCACGATCCCAAACGGCAGAGCACTGTCGACGAGGTGTTCTCCGGGCCGCGCCGGCAGTCAGAAAGCGCCACGTCCTCTGTCTCGCAAGATGACATCGACGGGCTGTTTCAGGCTGCCAATCAGAATAGCGGCGATGGTGGCTCAACGGAGGCTTCGCAAGAAGAAATCGATCAGCTTTTTTCCTGATAGAAGAACGCCTTATGAGTTCCCCGCACTTCACGGACGAAATGCAGCCGCTGGTCGAGAATTTCATTGTCGAGACCCGCGAGCTTCTGGACGACATAGAACGGGGCTTACTTGACCTCGAGACGCACGCCGACGACGCCGATATTGTCGACACGCTCTTTCGCAGCGTTCACTCCCTCAAAGGAACGGCAGGGTTCCTCTCACTCGAACAACTTTCTCTGCTGGCTCACCGGGTAGAAAACGTCCTCCGCGCGCTGCGCGACGGTGAGATTCAACCCGAGCCGGAAACGTGGCCCGAACGCCTCGATGTTTTGTTCGATGCCTTCGATCAGATGAAGGCTCTCGCCGCCCAGGTAGAGAGTCGGCAAATCATTGAGGTACCACTCGATCCGCTGATGGATGACCTTGAGGCGGTATCCAACGACACGTACGACGAATCCAGCGCTCGGCGAACTCCCGGTGGCTTCCCTGTTGAGACAAGCAAAACGGTGGAGTCTGACGGGCAACAGCCTTCGGAAACGGCACACGCACAATCCGATACAGCTCCCGAAAATAACGAGGTGGATTCTGTAACTGCTTCGGTCGAGGGCGCGGAGGTGGAAGGAGAGGTGGTGGAAGACCACGGAATCTACTCCGATGAAATGAGCGAGCTGGTAGACAGCTTTATTGTTGAGTCACAGGAGCTATTTACCGGCGTGGAAGATGGCCTGCTACGGCTTGAGACCGACGCCGATGACGGCACACTTGTGGACGAAATTTTCCGTGCCGTGCACACGGTGAAGGGTACGGCGGGCTTTCTCACGCTTGAGCAGCTCTCCAACCTGACGCATCATTTTGAGGATGTGTTGAACAAGCTCCGGCGGGGAGATCTTTCGATAGATGAGAGCCTCTGGCCTGAGGCGGTCGATGTACTTTTTGCCGCATTCGACCAGATGAAAGTTCTCGTTGAACAGGTTCGCGCCCGGCGCCTTGTCACGCTTCCTCTCGCCCCCCTCGTTAACCAGCTTCAGGCCATATCCGATGGAAGCTTCGCAGGCGAGGAGAATCCCGAGCGACTGGTTCTTCGTGCAGGCGACACCGCTGCCTCGAAAGACTCCCCATCGACCAAGGAATCCACGCAGGCCAACCCCTCCGGCAGTGGATCGTCCGGCCGACGCTCAAACGAGACTATACGCGTGGAAGTAGACCGACTCGATAGCCTCATGGATCTTGTTGGTGAGCTGGTTCTAAGTCGCAATCGGCTTCTGCAGCTCACCGCCGACGCCCGAAACGATGGACGGAATGAGGAGCTACTCGGCCAGCTCTCCGAAAACACCTCCCAAATTGACTTCATCACCTCTGAGCTGCAAAACGCGGTTATGCACACGCGGATGGTGCAGATGGGACGCGTGTTTAGCAAATTCCCGCGCCTAATTCGGGATCTGGCGAAAGAGTTCGAGAAGGAGATCGATCTTATAATTGAGGGTGAGGAGACCGAACTCGACAAATCCCTCACCGAGGAAATCAGCGACCCGCTCATCCATCTGGTGCGAAACGCCGCCGACCATGGCGTTGAACTGCCAGAAGAACGCGAGGCCGCCGGCAAACCTCGTGCAGGGACCATTCGCCTGGCCGCCGAGCACGAAGGTAACCACATCATCATTCGAATTAGCGACGATGGTGCGGGACTGGATTCGGAGAGGCTGAAAGCCAAAGCTCTCGAAAAAGGCATCATAGATGAGAGCGAGGCCGCCGAGCTGAGCGAGTCGGAAGCGTATGAGCTCATCTTCCGACCCGGTTTTAGCACAGCCGGCTCCGTGAGCCAGGTTTCGGGACGTGGCGTGGGGATGGACGTGGTAAAAACAAACCTCACCAAACTAAACGGCTCGGTATCGATCGATTCCGAGCTCGGACGCGGAACGACTTTTACGCTAAAGCTTCCGCTCACGCTGGCCATTATTCAGGGGCTCCAGGTGAAGGTCGGCGCGGAGAACTTTGCTATACCGCTTCATACTGTCAGCGAAGTGGTGCGCCTCACCCCCGATGCGATTGATACAATCAAGGGACGCGAGGTAACCCGAATTCGGGATGATGTGATACCCCTGCTTCATGTTGGCCGGCAACTGAATGTGGAAGGATACGACCCCGAGGAGGAGGTGCGCTACGCGGTGATCGTACAGCTCGCACATCAGCAAGCCGGGCTGGTCGTCAACGGCCTCATCAGTCAGGGAGAGGTAGTGATCAAACCGCTTGATGGCTTTCTCAACAACACCCCGGGTGTGGCAGGTTCTACAATTCTGGGTGATGGCCGGGTGATCATGATCCTTGATGTAGCAGAGTTTATTTCCCGGTGCTCCGAGAGCAGGCGTCGAGGAGTGCTGGCCTAATCATTCCCATTGCTACTGAAGCACATCCATGATCCGGGTTCTTGTCGTAGATGACTCCGCCTTCATGCGGAAAGCCCTCTCCATGATGCTGGAGAAGGATGACGGCATTACGGTGCTCGCTACGGCGCGCAATGGGAAGGATGCCATCAACAAGGTGATGAACCTGAAACCGGATGTCGTTACGATGGATGTGGAGATGCCTCAGATGGACGGCATCTCGGCGGTACGCGAGATCATGGACCGGCAACCGCTACCCATTCTCATGGTGAGCTCGCTGACCAAAGACGGTGCGCAGACAACCGTAGATGCTCTGGCAGCCGGCGCGGTGGACTTCATTGCCAAGTCGTCGTCTTTCGTGGCGCTCGACATCAAGTCGATTGAGAATGAGCTTATTGCAAAGGTTAAATCCGTCGTCAGGTCGCGCTACTTCCGCAACCGTTCGCGGAGACGCCACAACGCGGACCGGCAGTTCCGAAAGAAGACTGACCAGGTTACCGTAAACGCCCGGAACGCGCGTCTGGTAGCAATCGGCGTCTCCACCGGTGGCCCGTTTGCTCTTCAGAAAGTACTTCCAGAGCTGCCCGGTGATTTCCCGGTCCCCATCGCCATCGTGCAGCACATGCCGCCACATTTCACTCGCTCGCTGGCCGAGCGGCTCAACAACATGAGCGCGCTGGAGGTGGTGGAGGCCGAACCCGGAATGCAGGTGTGTCCGGGGCGCGCTATCCTGGCTGCGGGAGGAAAGCATCTCACGTTTCGCGCCGGAGTCCCTCACCCTATCGTGCGCACCCCCACCCGCCCGACAGATTCCCCACACTGCCCCTCAGTGGACGTGATGTTTGAATCTGCCCACCAGCAGTTCGGCGGAGACGTTCTGGCCTTAATCATGTCAGGCATGGGCAAAGATGGTCTCGAAGGAGCCCAGAAGCTAAAGGATTCTGGCGCGCGGATACTTGCGCAGGACGAGGCTACTTCGGTGGTCTACGGCATGCCGAGAGCCGTAGCAGAGGCAGGTCTGGCTGATGCAGTGATCCCACTTCATGCCCTACCCGGAGCGCTCACGTCCTCCATCGGTCGCCGCTCCGCATCACGTGCATGAGCAGGATCTGGCAGCGGTCAGTGCTATGTCTGTGGTGACTTAAGCCAAAAGCTGCACTTCCGATAACCCCCCACGCGTGTGCACATCCCTGCTCTTCCAGTAGGGGTACGTTGCGCTGCGTCACATTTCGCTACCACTCTATCACAGCATCAACGATAGCCGCATGGAAAAGTCCACGCCCATCGGTGTTGTCGCCGGTATTATCCTGATTTACGGGGCGATCTTTCTTGGTGATGGGTGGCAGACCTTCTTCGACATTCGCGCGCTCACGATCGTGTTTGGGGGCACTGTAGCAGCCATCCTCGTTAGCTTCTCATTCGATGAGCTTCGCGCCCTAATTCCCTCGGCGAAAGAGTTTCTGAATCACCAGTCGCCTGACCTGGCCGGCTACGTCAATCAGTTTTCCGAACTATCGCTTACCGCCCGACGCGACGGCCTGCTGGCCCTTGACCGCCGTATTGATGACGTCGAAGATCCCCTGTTGCGACAGGGACTCGAAATGGCGGTGGACGGGCTGGATGTGGAAGAGATGGAGCAGCTGATGGACCAGCAGATTAAATCGGAGCTTAAGCCGCGCCAGCAGCTCTACAAGTTCTTCTCTAATGCCGGCAACTTCGCCCCGGCATTTGGAATGATCGGTACGCTCATCGGGCTGATTCAGATGCTGCAAAACCTCGACGACCCAAGCTCCATCGGTCCGGCTATGGCCATCGCCATGATCACCACATTTTACGGGGTGCTGATGGCGAATCTGTTTTTTCTGCCCATCGGGGTAAAGGTCAAATCGCAGATCCAGGAGACCCTCCAGGCGCGTATGCTCGTGCGAACTGGGATCCTCGGCATTGTCCACGGCGACGCCCCCAGCATGATTGAGAAACGGCTTGTGCTCTACCTGAACAATCCGGAAGAAGCAACGGGCGATGAGTCTTCGGCTCCACTCTCCAAAGCGGCCTGAGCGCCCTCACACTAATCCCTAACTTGGCCTGCACCCGTGGCTACTGATCTCGACATGTTTCAGGACGACGATGAGCCCTCGGCTCCGTTCTGGATGACCACGTTCAGCGACCTTGTAACGCTGCTATTGGCGTTCTTTGTCATGATCGTGGCGATGTCAGAGGTAGAGGTAAAGAAGTTTAAAGAGGCACTCAGCTACTTTCAGGGCCGGACCGGTATGCTCCGGGGAGAGATGGTGGTAAGCACAGCCGGAACGCAGGCGAAGCAGTCGCGCCACGAGGTATCAGCGGAGCAGGCCGAACGATACGAAGAGCTGCTCAAGTATTTAGAGGAGAGCCAGCTCGACGATAAGGTAGAGGTACAGCTGACGCAAGAAGGGCTGTTTGTCTCCATCACGGACTCCGTGATGTTTGCAAGCGGCCGAACAGAGCTGGTTGAACCATCACGCACCATTTTACGAAAGGTAGCAAATGTGCTTCGCGACGATGTACAGGCAGTTATTGTGGAAGGCCACACAGACGATCGACCCATCCGAAACGCACGCTTCCCGTCCAACTGGGAGCTGTCGGCGGCACGCGCTACCTCCGTGGTCCGATTTCTAAATACCAGTGACTACGCCCTTGACAGCGACCAGTACGTGGCTATCGGCTACGGCGAATATCATCCACGCGATACTAACACAACGCCGGCAGGGCGCGCCCTTAACCGACGCGTTGAAATACTTTTCTCCTGGGAACCATGGCAGATACGATCGACACCGCAACTGATCAGCAGCGAGAATCTGAGGGCTCTGGAGCCGAGCAGGTAGAGGACGAAGGCTCGTCTCGGAGTTTGCTGCTAATCATGATTCCGCTCGTCTGCGCCATGATTGGCGCCGGAGCTTACCTTGCGGTGATGCACTACCCTACGCTCGTACAGGCCACCGCTGCCCTGGGCTATGATCCGACCGCCGGGCATGACAGCGACCAGATAGAATATGGCGTATTTCTTGAACTCGAAAACCTTGTCGTGAACCCCGCTGCTTCCGAGGGCCGGCGCTACCTGATGGTAAGCCTGGGCCTGGAGGCTGAACGACAGGCGGTACTGGACGAAACCGAGTCCCGCGACGTCGTGATCCGCGATAAAATAATACGCACGCTCAGCGCCCGACCGGTGGAAGAGCTCTCTGACATCACCCTCCGAGAGGAAATAAAGGAGGACCTGATCGAAGAAATTAATTCCGTCCTGCGGCGTGGCGAGATTCAGCGGCTGTACTTCACACAGTACGTGCTGCAGTAAATCGCGCCGGCGTGCCCCACCGCATAGCCTACGCATCATTCCATGGCCAAGCCACTCAGCCAGCAAGAGATTGACGCGCTACTCTCCGTCCAGGGAGGATCGGGAGAGGTAAGCGCCGACTCGTTCGATCTTGCGACGCTGAACGATCCCAACGACGAGAACGAGAGGATCCAGCCGTACAACTTCAAGCGGCCCCGCCTCTTCTCGCAAGAGCAAATGCGCGTGCTTACTCACGTGCACGAGTCATTCGCGCGGGATCTCTCGGTCTACCTCTCTGCGCAGCTTCGCACGATCGTAGAGATAAGTCTTACGGCTGTTGACCAGGTGCTGTATTCGGAGTACGTGATGTCCAGCGCGGCACCCTCTGCACTCTATGTTGTGGAAGCTGAAGATCTCAACCACAACGTAGTTTTTGAGCTCGACCCCTCACTGGTCATCTACACGGTGGAGAAGCTCTTCGGTGGGCCCGGCGTCTTTTTGGAGAAGACGCGCGAGGTCTCACAGATCGAGCAGCGCATCATGAGTAAAGTGATGGAACGCGCCTACACCGAGCTGGAGGAATCGTGGAGCCAGGTCAATGAACTCTCCCTTCGAGAGGTGGCTTTCGAGTCGAACGCCGAGTTCGTGCAGATCATTCCTGGCGTTGAGCCCGCGCTTGTATGCACGTTTAAAGTGTGGATCTACGAGCAGGAGTCCTTCCTGAATATCTGCTATCCGTACATTCTCCTCGAGAAGATGCTCGGACGTGCGGGCCTGAGACAGTACATCACCAACGCGACCTCACCCGCAAGCCCGGAAGAACGAGCTACGTTTGAAGAGGGATTGCAGGACGTGGCAATTGAGCTTCGGGCTGAACTCGGTCGCACGCGGCTCCCGCTTACAGAACTGCTAAATCTGGAGGAGGGGGACGTAATTCCGCTGAATCGCAATACCGACGAACCAATGCGCGTTTTTGCCGGCGACGTGGAGAAGTTCAAGGCATCTGTGGGTAAAGCAGGCAAATATCGCGCGCTTCGCATTCTTGAGATAGATAAGTCATCACCGCAGCAAGGCCAAAAAAATGACTAAAACGACCTTTAGTACAGTTCTTAAACACGGCCAGGAGGCTGTTAACTCGTTTCTCTCCACGCTTATTGGGGAGGGGCATGAGGTTAGCATTGAGACCCCGCAGCCGCTCTCCGTGGACGAACTGAAAGCAAATAGTGGCACGTACCTATCGGCTGTTGGGGAGCTTGAATCGGGTGCGTCGTACATCGTGCTCCTTTCTCCGTCAATGGTGCCTGTCGTTTCTGAATCCATGATGGGAGAGGCCATGAGCGCAGATGACTCTGCAAGCATCGACCTGATGCAGGAGGTACTGGCCCAGGCGCATGGCGCGGTACGGTCCCATCTTTCTGCCCATGACGTCCGATTGCCCGCTGCTACCTTTAACGTTGTACCCAACCTCAACGCATTCCCTACAGAGGCTCTCCCCGGGAAGCTCACGAAGGTGGGATTCCATCTGACGTCCAACCCGGAATTGAAAGGTATCGTGGCGTTCGATCACGAGCTTGCTCAGTCAACAAAAGAGGCGTCCGCGGCGGAGTCAGAACCCACCGCTAAGGTGGCCCCGGCTGCCTTCCCTGATATGGGAAGCGAGCAATCCTTTCAGGGCGACGGCGGAAATTTGGACATGCTGGCTGACGTAGAGCTGGAGATTACCGTGGAGCTCGGCCGGCGGAAGCTTCCCCTTGCGCACGTCCTCTCGCTCTCTATCGGCAGTATCATCGAACTGGAAAAGCTGGTGGGAGAGCCGCTCAACATTTACGCAAATGGCCGTCTGATTGCTGAGGGTGAAGCGGTGGTTATTGACGAGCAATTTGGTGTTCGCGTAACGCGCCTGGCATCACACAAACAACGGAAGCAGGCGTTTCTGTAGGCCGCCGGTCTACGGGGTAAAACATGAAGATGCGGGGAGTGAGAGGTGTTCGGTAGCGCAGGCAAGGGCTGGCCGTTCAGCTACCAGGCGGGTTTGCTGCGTCTGTAACTACAGCACGTCGTAGGATGTCTGCGTGCCCGCTGTGGACGAGGATCGCCGGTGGCACGGTGTTGGCAAAATGGTATGGGCGCGTGCGGGCTGAAGCCCGTCTTGCTCCCACAACCGCTACCAAAAGGCATGTTTTCTCTCAAAAGAGCATCCGCAAACGCCTCCACACGCCGACGCGATGTTACGAAACGCGTGCTGTACATCGTTGCAGGGCTACTGGTGCTCTGGTGTGTTGTCTATTTTATCCCCGTCGGAGAGGTTGGTGCAGCAGAAGAAGCTGCCGCCCCGGCGGATGAAAATGCTTCGCCTGTTGGAGGCACCAGCATATCGCTATGGACGCCTGGCAACATCGCAGCACTAATGCTGCTTGCCGGCGGTGCTGCCCTGGCGCTCTACCTGCAAAAGCGCAGGGAAAAGAGCGCTGGCGGCGTCGCCTCCCTCCAATCGCTGGAAACGCTGCAGCTTGCACCCAATCAGGAGGTGCGGCTCGTACGTTGCGGGAAGGACATTCTGCTGCTTGGCGTCACGTCCGGACAAATCACGCTACTGAGCACCTACGACGCAGACGACCTACCGGCCTTCTCAAGAGAGTCGGGAGAGCAGAATGCCTCGCCGATCGAAGGGGATGGTGCCGTGTCGGGCACTCCCCGCCCCAATTTCGCGACCATGCTTGAGCAGGTAGCCGGGCGCAAGCTTCGCAATTCCAACGACGCCGGATCCCCCTACGCCTGATGACATCGCCACGCTTGTACATGGGGCTGCGCGTCGCACTCTCAGGGATCCTGTTGCTGCTGCTCTCCGGCATCATCCCGGAGCTTGCTGCTGCGCAGGATGGCACGCTGGGCCAGCTTCCCGGCATCGAGCTTACGGACGACTCGGAGGACTTTGCGCTACCGATCCAGCTCCTCCTCCTTCTTACGGTCCTCTCGCTGGCGCCGGCCATCATTATTCTGATGACGAGCTTCACGCGGCTCGTGGTCATCTTTGCCATCCTGCGGACGGCTCTCGGCACGCAGCAGTCTCCTCCCACCCAGGTTATCATCGGTCTCTCCCTCTTCCTTACGCTCTTCATCATGTACCCGGTGTTTTCGACCGTGCATGAGGATGCTTTACTGCCGTACATGGAGGGCGATATCGCGCAGGAGGAGGCACTCGAACTGGCCACCAGCCCGATGAAGGGATTCATGCTGCAGCAAACCAGAGAGAAGGACCTGATGCTGTTCATGGACCTGGCTGACATCGAAAGCTTCGAGAACGCCGAAGAGGTCCCCCTCTACGTTCTCGTACCCGCGTTCGTTATCAGCGAACTGCGCATTGCCTTTCAGATCGGATTTATGCTCTTCCTTCCGTTCGTAATCGTGGACCTCATCGTGGCCAGCGTGCTGATGAGCATGGGAATGATGATGCTCCCGCCCGTCATGATCTCCCTACCAATCAAACTATTGCTATTTGTTCTAACCGATGGCTGGTACCTGATCGTCCAGTCCGTTGTTGAAGGCTACATGTAGCCACCTATTCATCTGTTGAAGGAGTAACGCCATGAATACCGAAGTCTCACTTTACTGGGTACAGGAAGCACTTTACACCGCCGTGCTCGTCTCCACCCCACTGCTGGGCATTGCCTTGCTGGTGGGCCTTGGGGTTGCGCTCTTTCAGGCGGTGACCTCCATGCAAGAGATGACCATCAGCTTTATTCCCAAGCTCTTCGCGATGGTGCTGGTGCTCTTTCTGCTCGCCTCCTGGATGCTACAGGTTCTGACCGATTTTTCCACGGCGGCCTTCTCCTTTATTCCCTCCATCTCTCAGTAAGCCCTTCGTGTAGATGGAGCTCCTTGAGCCCGCATACGTCATCAGCGTACTGCTCGTCTTCGTGCGAATCGGAGGCGTGTTCGTAGCTGCTCCGATCCTCGGGCACAACGTGATGCCGGCCCAGGTGCGCATCCTGATCGCGGTGCTGCTGGCGTACGGCTACGCTGGGCTGCTTCCCGAAAATGCCTTACCCGCCTCAGTTATTCACCCGGTGGGCCTTTTCGTGGCGTTCTGTATTGAGGCCGTCACCGGGCTCCTGCTCGGCTTCACCGCTCAGCTGATCTTCTGGATCGTCGAGTTTACCGGCGAGATTGTGGGCTTTCAGATGGGTCTCAGCCTGGCGCACATCTACAATCCGGTTGATGGCTCCTTCTCGAACCCACTCGGCCGGTTCCTTACCGTCACGCTCACGCTGCTTTTTCTGGCGATGGATGGGCATCATCACATATTAAACGCGATGGCCCTCTCCTTCTCCGTTGTCCCACTCGGCGGGGCCAACCTTGCCGCGGCGGGCCCACCGATGCTCGACTGGGTCGGCTACTTCTTTCGAACCGCGATGCAATTGGCTGCGCCCTTTATGGTCCTCGTTTTTCTGATTGACGTCTGCCTCGGTGTCTTCGCCCGGGTCGTGCCCCAGGCCAACCTCTTCTTCCTCGGCCTCCCACTTAAGCTTCTTGTGGGAATGAGCATCGCCTACGCTTTCATGCTCTACTTCTACCCGTTCGCATCTATGCTCTTTGACAAGATGCTCGAAGACCTGCTCACCCTCCTTGAGGTGCTGGCATCTTAGCTGTGCTCGCTGGAAACTCTTTCCGATGCATCTCCGCGAACCTTTCCCTAATCGCTCCTTCACGCTACCGTGAGTGATCAGCCGGAAAAACATGAAAAGATACACGATCCCACGCCTCAGCGAATCAAGAAGGCGCGGGAAGAGGGCAATCTCTTTCGATCGAAAGAATTTGTCTCTGCGGGTGTGCTATTCCTCGGCGGACTGATGCTCTACTTCGGTACGCCCCGGGTATTCAACTCAATGCAGTACTTCATGCACGAATCCGTCATCGGGTCTGCTGATGTGCTGGTCACGGTCGAATCCACCCCCTACATATTCATGCGGGCGGGGCTGCACCTGATGGACGTTTTGCTGCCCTTCTTCCTCCTCATGCTGATGGTGGGGGCGGGACTTAACATCGTGCAAACCGGCTGGAACATTACGCTTAAACCGCTTGAGCCCAAAGCCAACCGGATCAGTCCGCTGCAGGGCCTTAAACGCATCTTCTCCTCAAAAGGCCTTTTCGAAACCTTCAAGGCCATCATGAAGATCGTGATTGTGGCTCCGATCGCGTTTGTAAACATCCGCTATCTGCTCCCGGAGCTGCTGCGCCTGCACATGCTGGCGCTGCCACAGGCGCTGGCTACAGCGGCGGGGTGGATTGTCATTATGCTCGCCCAGATGGTGGTAGCGCTCGTGCTGCTGGCCATCATCGACTTCTCCTTTGAGAAATGGAAGTACCACGAAGACCTCAAAATGACGGATAAGGAGCTGAAGGACGAGCAGAAAGAGCAGGAGGGCGATCCGCATCAGAAAGGTAGACGGAAGCAGATGGCCCGCGAAATGGCTGAGCGGCCACGGTTTGATCACGCGGTGCTTAAGTCGGATGTGGTGGTCACCAACCCGACGCATTACGCGGTAGCGCTCAAGTACGATCGCCACGAAGATGACGCTCCCCACGTGGTCATCAAAGGCATTCGTAAACGGGCCCTCCGTATCAAGCACTTCGCGCTGGAGAACGACGTGCCGGTGGTAGAAGACAAGCCGCTGGCACGTGCCTTGTACGATGGTGTGGCCGAGGGGCAAACCATCCCCGAAGATCTTTACACGGCAGTTGCCACCATCCTCGCCGAGATTTATCGGGACCGGGGAGAACGGCTATAACGCCTTCATAACCAATTCTATCACGCAATCGAATAGGACTGCTACGTGCCACCTGCTCCTCCCACCACATCAATGACGCCGCTGCTGCAGGTAAATCGTGCCGGTCGCACGGAGGCAGCTGTTGCCGGTGCCGTGGTGCTGGTACTGCTCGTGATGGTGGTGCCGCTGCCGCCGTTCATGCTGGATATGCTTCTGGCATCGAATATTGCCATTAGCCTGGCGGTACTGCTTACAGCGTTCTATGCGCACAAGCCGCTGGAATTTGCAATCTTCCCCGGCCTGTTGCTGGTCACCACGCTGTTTCGCCTCTCGCTGAATGTGGCCTCCACCCGGCTTATTCTAAGCGATGCGCATGCAGGGTCCCTGATCGACGCCTTTGGCGGATTTGTGGTGGCAGGCAACTACGCCGTCGGACTTATTATCTTCATCGTATTGGTGCTGATCAACTTCGTAGTGATTACGAAGGGTTCGGGCCGTATTGCTGAAGTGGCGGCCCGCTTCACGCTCGACGCGTTGCCCGGTAAGCAGATGGCCATCGATGCCGACCTCAACGCTGGCCTTATCGATGAGCAGGAAGCCAAGGCGCGGCGACAGGAGATTACGCGCGAGGCCGACTTCTACGGCGCCATGGATGGCGCGAGCAAGTTCGTACGTGGCGACGCCATCGCGGGCCTAGTTATCGTGGTCATAAACATTCTGGGTGGACTCGCCGTGGGCATGTTTCAGCATGATATGTCCATCGGCGATGCCTCAAGCGCGTTTGTGCTCCTCTCCATCGGGGATGGGCTCGTCTCACAGATACCAGCCCTGCTGATCTCCACAGCAGCCGGCATCATCGTCACCCGGGCCAGCGGCGACAACACGCTTGCACAGGACATGCG
>SLED01000198.1 GCA_007124945.1 Salinibacteraceae bacterium
TGCCGGTTGAGCACGGTGGTGGCGGGCTTAGCGACGTAACTTACGGCCTGATGATGCAAGAGATCGAGCGTGGTGACTCAGGGCTCCGCTCGTTCTGCTCGGTGCAGAGCTCGCTCGTCATGTATCCGATCTGGCGGTATGGATCTGAGGAGCAGAGGCAATACTGGCTACCCCGATTGGCATCGGGTGAGGCTATCGGCTGTTTCGCACTCACCGAGCCGAATCACGGCTCCAATCCGGCGGGGATGGAAACAAGAGCACGGCGTGAGGGAGATGCATACGTCATCACCGGTCACAAAAGGTGGAGCACAAATGCGTCGGAAGCAGATGTGTGCGTGGTCTGGGCGCGTGATGAGGAGGGAGATGTGCGAGGTTTCCTCGTTGAGCTCGATCGGGAGGGGGTTACTGCGCCGCGAATCATGGATAAATGGTCGCTGCGCGCTGCGATAACATCGGAGGTGGTGTTCGAGGAGGTGCGAATCCCTGCCGCCAACATGCTGCCGAAAGCAAAGGGGCTCGGCGGCCCCCTATCGTGCCTCAATCAGGCACGGTTTGGAATATGCTGGGGGGTGATGGGGGCGGCCATGGACTGCTATGACGCTGCACTGCAGCATGCGCGCAACCGAACACAGTTCGATCGACCGATTGGTGGTTTTCAGCTCATCCAGGAGCGCCTGGTCGATATGGTGCAGGAGATCACCAAGGCTCAGCTTCTGAATCTCCGCCTCGGTCGATTGAAGGAGGCGGGCACGATGCGGCCTCAGCAAGTATCCCTTGCCAAGCGCAACAACTGTCAGGCTGCACTCGATATTTGCAGGTCAGCGCGACAGGTGCTCGGGGGTGATGGGGTGCTGGGTATGTATCCGGTAATGCGCCACATGGCGAACCTCGAGTCTGTCGTCACTTACGAGGGTACGCATGAGGTACATACGCTGATTGTGGGGCAGGACGTAACGGGCGAAAACGCGTTCACGTAACCTGCACCGTTTCTTTGCGTAATGAAGAGAGCGTGTTCGATCATATAATATCTAATTGCGCCATCGGCGCTCACGGGAATGGATTTAACGCCAGTCGCTATCGTGTTCATTGTGTTCTCGTTCGTGGCCTTCGTCGTCAAGTTAGGCGTCGATTATTCCCGCGAGAAGGACCGGCTATCTAGCCAATCGGAGGGCACCACGCTGCTTGTGAGCGAACTGAAGGAGCTCGTGCAAGAGAGCGTGGAGGAGGCCAATCGTCCGTTGCGGGAGCGCGTTAACAAGCTGGAGCGTCAGTATCGGCGCCTCAAAGCACCCGATGCTGCCGAGCACAGCGACGAGTCAGCCAGGGCGCGATCGACGCCAGAATAATCCCTACTCCAAAGCGTAAAAATACTACCCACCCATGTCGCCTCCAGAGTTCTTCGTTGTACTGGCGCTCATTATCACGGCCGGCTTCCTTGGTTGGTACCTGATGTCCGGCATCTTCTCCTATATCGGAGGAGGGAAAGGAGATCAGGGTGAGGTGAAGCTTAGCGAGCTTCAGGCCCTGGTAGAAATTGCTGTGGAGCGCGCCAATCGTCCGCTTCTTGACCGGATCGACCGGTTGGAGGAGAAGCTGGAACGACCAGAAAGCCTGCCACCACGGAGGCGGCCGCTTCTCGATGAGGATGAGGAGTTCCTTGCTGCGGAAAAGGAAAAAACGAGTGAGCGCGAGCGCGTGCAGGGTTAGCGCGCGGTGTCAAGGAGGGATATCGTTTTGTAGACGGTAAGCCCGGTAAACGCAGCCGAGGCTCCGATGATGGCAACGCCGTTCATCATTCCGCCACCCGCAATCTTTCCAACACGAGACAGGGCGCGGGTAAGGCCAGGGGCACCGCTCGTTTCACCCTGGGCTACGGTAACAATGGCTTGCGCTGTGTACGCGCCACTGGCTACTGCAGCCACTACAGCGGCTGATTCAACGACAGGCGTTCGTATAGAGGGCATAGGTGGTTGAATCTTTTGATGGATGAGCGGTCTGAACTGCGCAGTTCATCAGTATCAACAGGTATCGGCTACCGCTTCAAGCTTGTAAGTTATGAGTGCTTGGGCAGACAGTAGTTTGTCGAAAGGATAGTAAGACGCCAGACTCGGATCCGCCGGGTGTCGCACCGCCTGACGAGGTGTCAGCGCTACATTGCTCCAAGTGTTACGTCCGTGGCAAAGACATGCCAGATTGATCGATTCGGGAATCAGGCATTGCTCTTGTTCTTTGGTTTGAATAGCAGCGAAATGGAGGTTTGATCATAAAACGTGTAGAGGTGTAGAGAGCTATGAAGACAAAAGAGCGAAAAATTGAGCGGCCCACGTACCACAACAAACACATGACGAGCAACGGCGAAGCACTTCCTTCAGAGGATGAGCGAAATGAGCGTTTCGGAAAGCCATGGCGGGAGCAGTCATTCATTGAGGAGAATCCGGTTGGACTCAGCGATGAGGTGGTAGCAGAACTCATCCCCGTGCTCGACGAGATTCAGTCCACCATGTGGGTGATCTATCATCAATATCAGAAGCACCACTGGCTTGTGGAGGGACCACAGTATCACGATCTGCACGTATTTCTGGAAGAGAATTACACGGGCGTGCACAAGTACATTGATAGCATCGCAGAGCGTATCACCGCGCTGGGTGGCATTCCCACGAGTGATCCGGTAAATCACGCCAAGCTATCGCAGGTCCAGCACGAGCCTGAGGGCACGTACCGAATTCGCAAGATGCTGGAGCACGACCGCGCCGCTGAGGGCACGCTTGCCGAAATGCTGCGCAAGGGCATCGACAAAGCGCTGGAGCTTGGAGATCACGGAACCAAGCGGATCCTCGAAAAAGCACTAACACGCTGTGAGGATCGGGCACACCACGTGGATCACTACCTCGGCGAAGACACGCTTGAGTTTGGGCTCTCCGAGAAGGAGTAGCGCGCTTACGCAGAAGAAAATTTGTGAATCATTCGGAAAGAGGCCGTTCTCTGAGGATGGCCTCTTTTCGTATGTGCGCGCGATTGGCGACAGTGAAGTAGCTAACGCTGGCTTATGCTGCTCATCCAATGTGCTTGTTGATTATGGAGGGTAGAGACCGTACGGACGGAACGCTCCATAGCTGCTGACGTCCTAACTCCGCTTTCGAATCATCCCGCCGTGGTGATCGAGGAGGCACTTTTTCTGAATATTGATCTGTTACGAGTACGTTTATGACGCGATTGGTCGTCGTTGAGTCACCCACCAAAGCCCGCACCATCCGCCAGTTTTTGACGGATGATGATTTTCAGGTAGAAGCCAGCATGGGACATATTCGCGATCTTCCATCCTCAGCGAAGGAAGTACCCGAAGATGTCAAAGGAGAAGACTGGGCGAGGCTGGGCGTTCGTGTCGATAACGGTTTTGAGCCGCTATACGTCATTCCCTCAAGCAAGAAAAAAGTAGTGAAAGAGCTGCGGGCGGCTATCAAGCAGGCGGATGAGCTCTACATCGCTACGGATGAAGACCGTGAAGGAGAATCTATTGGATGGCATCTCCTGGAAGTGCTGAAGCCCGATATACCGGTTCGGCGGATGGTTTTTCACGAGATCACGCAGGAAGCAATTCAGCGCGCACTGGAGGAGACCAGGGACATCGACCGGAATCTGGTTGACGCGCAGGAGACCCGCCGCGTGCTCGACCGCTTGGTTGGATACGAAATTTCGCCCCTGCTCTGGAAAAAGATCAAACCCAAGTTGTCCGCCGGCCGAGTGCAAAGTGTGGCGGTGCGACTGTTGGTGCGCCGTGAGATTGAGCGGATCCATTTTGTACCGGCGAGTTACTGGGATCTGAAAGCAGCGCTGGAGGAAAAGGGGCGGGCATTTGATGCGTCCATGACGCATTACAACGAGATTCCACTCGCTTCTGGCCGGCATTTCGACGAGAACACTGGGCGCTTGAAGGATGGCATTGAGGAGGGGAAAGACGTCATCTTGATGCAGGAGAAACAGGCAAAGGAGATGGCCGACCGGCTCGCGCAGGTGCCGTGGGAAATCGTGAACGTTGATGAGCGCAAGTCGCAGCGGAAACCGTACGCGCCGTTCATCACCTCCACGCTGCAGCAGGAAGCCAGTCGAAAGCTGAACATGTCGGCCGGCATGACGATGCAGATTGCCCAGCGTCTGTACGAGAACGGCCACATCACGTACATGCGTACCGACTCGTCTAACCTGTCGAGTCAGGCGTTGCAGGGTGCTCGCGACGCCGTTACAAAGCGGTATGGGAAAAAGTATTTGAGCAAGAGCCCGCGTATCTATAGTGGTAAGGTTCGCAATGCCCAGGAGGCGCACGAGGCAATTCGTCCGGCCGGTTCCGACATGAAAACGGCCAAGGAGTTAAATCTCCGCGGGGCAGAAGGAGCGTTGTACGGCCTGATCTGGAAGCGGACGGTAGCCTCGCAGATGGCCAATGCGCGCCTGAAGCACGTAACCGTTCACATTGAAGCAGGAGAGGAAGGAGACCGTGCCCGCTTCCGTGCCTCCGGTAAGACCATCGAGTTTGCTGGTTTTTTCCGGGCGTATGTTGAGGGCAGTGACGATCCCAACGCGGCGCTCGAGGACCGTGAAAATCCGCTACCGGCCCTCAATGAAGGTGATACCCCCAAGCCGAAGGAGGTGGAAGCCGTAGGTCACGAGACGAAACCACCGAGCCGCTTCACTGAAGCATCGCTAATCAAGAAGCTGGAGGAGGAGGGCATTGGCCGACCCAGCACGTACGCCTCCATCATCGATACAGTGCAGAGGCGCGGTTATGTAATGAGCAAGGGGAGTTCGCTCATCCCCACGTTTACCGCCTTCGCCACCAATAATCTGCTGGAGAAGCAGTTTGAGCCGCTGGTGGACGAGCATTTCACCGCCGAGATGGAACAGGTTCTCGACGATATTGCATCGGGAGAACGAGACGCCCTTCCATACCTGAAGTCGTTTTACCGCGGCGATAATGGGTTGAAGAAACGGGTGGAGTCCGGGCTGGAGGTTATCGATCCACGCGAGATATGTGCGCTCGATTACGAGCCGTGGAAGCCCTACGTTGTACGCGTTGGGCGGTATGGCCCGTACGTGGAAGCCGAAGTAGATGGCGAACGGGTTACCGCTTCTTTGCCCGAGCAACAGCCTCCCGGCGACGTAACGCGTGAGCAGCTTAAAGAACTACTCGAGGCCAGTCAGAAAGGCGATGAGCCGCTCGGCATACATCCTGAGTTCGACATGCCCATTCTGCTGAAGAACGGACCCTATGGACCGTACGTGCAGCTGGGAGATAATGAGCAGGAAGGCAAACCCAAGCGCATGTCCCTCCCGAAAGGTATGAATCCTGAGGAGGTCACCTTCGACGTCGCGCGACAGTTAATAGACTTACCCCGCAAGCTCGGGGAGCATCCCGAAACCGGAGAGGATATCGAAGCCAGTATTGGCAGATACGGCCCGTATGTTCGCCACAAAGGGACCTTCGCGTCGCTCAAAAAAGATGACGATGTGCTCACGATTGATCTTGAGCGCGCCGTTGAATTGTTGAAGGCCAAACGGAAGCGAAATGCCCCCCTTAAAGTACTCGGTGCGCATCCAGAAACCGGTGTTGATATCGAAGTCCGCGACGGCCGCTATGGCCCCTACGTTAAGCATAAAAAGACCAACGTATCACTTCCCGACGACGTGGGCCCGGAGGAGGTCACGCTCGAACAGGCTACCGAGCTTATCAATCAGAAGCTCAATAAGAAGGGTAAGAAGAAACGCTCACGCAAGAAAAAGAAGTAGCAACGTGAATCGATTCTTTTCCTGACCAGAGGCTCGTAGTACATAGACGCCCGGTGTAGCCATCGGGCGTTTCTTGTTTATTGTGTTACGATCCTGCATATGTATCGACGAAAATGTATCTTAA
>SLED01000020.1 GCA_007124945.1 Salinibacteraceae bacterium
TCGGCTAAATACTGAGCGGTCGAACGGCTGCGCCGTTCATTTAAGGTTGTGTTTTTCGTTCTTGTCGTGCGACGATCTGATCGTCAAAACGAAGGTCGATGCTGTCGAAGCGGACGTCCGGTTGTTGGCGTACAGCTTGATCGATGAAGGCGTGGAGGCGAGAGAGCCGCCCCGGGAACGCCTCCCGGCCGAGTGTAGCAGCCAGTGAGCCCCGATTATCCACGGGCGCTGTATGCACGATTACATCGCCCGAGGCATCCTGCTCAAAGCTCGAAACGAGTGCATCAATGTTTTCCGCGGCTTCGGCAATAGTTTGCAGTAGGCCTCGCAACACCTCATCTTCGGCGGGGCGCGTCGGATGGCGCGGCCCGTCGAAGCCCTGCAATAGGGGTACGTCGTAAACGTCATCCGGCGTTAGCGGCATCTGGAATCCTCGTCTGTCGAGGTAGTAATCCGGCACTCCGCTTGTGTCAAGGGCGAGCGCCACCGGCGTGCGCTCGCGCACCCGAATCACCACGTTGCCGGTGGGCCAACGCGTGACCGAGGCCTCCCGCACCCACGGATGGCGCACCACACGCCCCTCCAGAATACGCGGAGCACTCTCACGGAGCGTGGCCGACGTATCCACCCGTGCCAGCGCCCGGAGGCTGTCCACCTCCGCATGCTTCGCCCCCAGCACTTCTACCTGCGAGACGGGCTGCGATAGCACCCATTGCCACGCACCGTACCCTGCCCCTGCCATCAGCAGGAGCACGATCACCGCGGGCAGCAGCGTATGTCGGATGAATGATTGCATGCGTGTTGGCCGGTCAGAGACCGGGGATTATCAGGTTAGCGGCTGTGTCTTTAGAAGATCGTGAAAGGCCCTTCCGCTTCGCCACACGTCACCAGCCCCCAGCGTGACGACCACATCGCCGGCACGCACGAGCTTGTGCAGCCGCTGCGGAAGGTCGTCTTTATTTTTCACGTAGTGAACGGCGCGGTGACCGAAGTCCTTCGTCATGTTGGCAATAAGCTCCCCATCGATACCGGGAAGTGGCTCCTCCCGAGCGGGGTAGATATCCGTGATTACCAGCAAGTCTGCGTTGAAAAACGAGCGCGCGAACGCATCCTTGAAGTCACGCGTCCGGGAGTACAGATGCGGCTGGAATACCCCGACAATACGGCGATCCGGAAATGCCGCACTGGCAGCAGCCAGGGTGGCACGCACCTCGGTCGGATGATGAGCATAGTCATCGATCACCAGCACGCCCTGCTCTTCCCCAACTTTCTGAAAGCGGCGATGCACGCCCGAAAAACGCTTGAGCCCTTCCTGCACCTTCTCAAACGGAATATCCAGCTCCTGCGCGACTGCTACCGAGGCGAGAGCATTTAGCACGTTGTATTCACCGGGCACCTGTAGCTCAACCGTGCCGAGCACTTCATCGTGAATTACGGCATCGAAGCGAGAGGTCATCCCCTCCATGCGAATGTTCTCGGCGCGGATGTGGGCTTGCCGGGTCGTACCGTATGTAACCACGCGCTTCTCGATGCGGCCAAGCACGGCCTGCACGTTCGGGTCATCCAGGCAGGCTATCACTGCACCGAAGAACGGCACCGAGTTCGCGTAGCGGATAAAGGCATCCTGTATATCCTCGAGATCCTCGTAGATGTCGAGGTGATCTTCCTCAATGTTGGTGATGACCGCAACGCTTGGAGTAAGCCGAAGGAAGGTCCGGTCGTACTCGTCTGCCTCAATCACGATGACGTCGCCCTGCCCCGCCACCGCATTCGACCCAAAAACCGTAACCTTTCCACCTACAATGATGGTAGGGTCGAAGCCACCTTCAGTGACGACCATCCCTGCCATCGACGTGGTGGTCGTCTTTCCATGCGTGCCGGCGATGCCCACGCCAAACTTCATCCGCATGAGCTCACCCAGCATTTCGGAGCGCGGGATGAGCGGTATGCGCTGCGTGCGTGCCTCTTGCGTCTCGGGGTTGTGGTCCGGCTTGACCGCGGAAGAGTGCACCACCACGTCGGCCCCGGCAATCTGGTCCGCAGCGTGTCCCTCGTATATGGTGGCCCCAAGCTCCTCAAGACGCCCCGTCACATCTGTCTTGCGCAGGTCCGAGCCCGTTACACGGTAGCCCCGGTTGAGCAGCACCTCGGCGATGGAGCTCATACCGATACCACCGATACCCACCATGTGGACATGGCGGATACGGCCGAGCGGCGGCTGCCTGCGTTGTACATCGTTACTCATTCGAAAAGCCTTGCGGTAAAAGGGTTAGTGTTGCGTTACGGAGTGTTGGCTTGAGAGTGCGAGCACATCTTCGGCGATGTGTTGTGCGGCCTTCGGGCGCGCCAGCGCGAACGTCGCCTCCGACATTTGCTGGCGCAGACTTTCGTTGCCGAGCAGTGCCTCTACCTGCTCCTGTAGCTGGTCGTGCAGGTTTTCTTCAGGAAGTAGAATTGCCGCACCTGCGTTGGCCATACTTTGTGCGTTTCGCGTCTGGTGATCAGCCGTTACGTTGGGTGAGGGCACGAGAATAGCGGGGGTGCTGGTGGCCATGAGCTCGGAGCAGGTAAGCGCGCCAGCGCGGCAAACAGCAAGGTCAGCTGCGCCGTAGGCCATCTCCATCTGGTCGATATAGGCCATCACGTGCAGGCGTGGATGATCGGCCACGCGCTCCTCAACCTCGTCTATGTAGCGACGGCCCGTCTGCCAGATCACATGCACTGATTCGTCCCGCAAGAGTGCGCTGTGCATTTCGATGAGAGAGCTATTGATAGCCTCACTTCCAAGCGAGCCCCCCATCACAAGCAGCACACGTGCGGCTGGTGGAAGACCAAAATGTTCGCGTGAGGCCTCTGCGTCCACGTCGGTGAGCGACGCGCGGATGGGGTTTCCGCTAAGCATGCAGACGCCAATGGGAAACTCCCCCATGGCCTCTGGAAATGCCACGTGCACGCGAGCGGCCCGACGGCCGAGCAGGCGGTTCGTCAATCCGGCGTGTGCATTCTGCTCCTGCAACACAATGGGCACGCCCTGCAAGCTGGCCGCCATCAGCGCCGGCCCCGAGACGTACCCGCCCGTACCTACGCCCACATCGGGTTGAAGGCTTCGTACCAGTCGCCAGCTTTGCATGAAGCCCTTTACGGCACGGAACGGCACCTTGAGGTTATCGAAGGTGAGTCGGCGCTGGATGCCGCTCACGGTAATCGGGTGGATGGAGTAGCCGGCCTGGGGCACGGCCTTCCACTCCAGACGATCCTCTGATCCTGCAAACACGACGGTCGCCCCCGGCGCCAGCGCCTTGATGGCGTCAGCAATAGCGATGGCCGGGTACACATGTCCTCCGGTACCACCGCCAACCATTAATATGCAGGGTGCATCACTCATTCGGTTATGCGTCGGGCTACGTCGTTTTCGATTGTGCGTAAATGGAGATATTCAGCAAGATGCCCATCATCAGCCCCATGACCAGCATGGACGTACCGCCGTACGACACGAAGGGCATGGCCAGCCCGGTAACAGGAAGTAGCCCCGAGGCCACGCCTGCATGGATAAATCCGTGCGCTACCACCATGGTGGTGACACCGACAGCAAGGAAAAGCCCGAGCGGGTCGGGGGCCGTGCGAGCAATACGTAATAATCCGCGGAAGAGGATCACCACAAACAATCCGAGCAGCGAGAGCGCACCAATGACGCCGTACTCCTCGGCAATGATGGCGAAAATAAAGTCGTTGTAAGGATGCGGCAGGAAATCGCGCTGCGTGCTCTTGCCCGGACCCACACCGGTGAGGCCTCCCATTGCGAAAGCGATCCGCGCTTGATTCGATTGATACCGCTCATGCTGCAGGCTTTCCACCTCCTCCTGCTTGGTGTGAGGAAAGATATCTGCACCCACGAACGCCTCCACTCGCGCAGCACGCGTGGGAGACGCCAGTAGCAGTACGAAGGCGAGCCCGGCACAGACGATCGACAACCCGGTCAGGTGCAGCAGACTTACACGTCCCACAAAACACATGACCACTGTAACGGCAAACACCAGCGCGGCAGTGGAGAGGTCCTCCATCCCGATCAGAATCACCGCTGTCAGGATCCAGAACATTAACGGAAGGAAAGCACGCGTAAAGCTCTTGATGTAGGCCTGCTTTTTGGCCAGCAGCACACCTACGTACAGCAGTAGCGCCACCTTCACCAGGTCAGAGGGCTGGAACCCGAACGATCCCACCCGCAGCCACCGCGTGGCGCCCCCATACGTGGCGCCGGTAAGCTGTACCACTATCAGCAATAGCAGCGACCCCAGAAGGAAGTAGTAGCTGAGGCTGGCCAGCTTCCGGTAGTCAATGAGGCTAACCATGCCCATCACGGTCAGGGCAAGCACCACACGGATGCTATGCCGGACCAGATATAGCTCTGTGTCGCCGCCAGCTCGCGTCTCTGCGAAAAACGAGATCGCGCTGTACACCGCAACCACCCCAACAGCGCATAGAATGAGCACCGACCAGAGGACGTACTTGTCCACCCGGCCCATGCGGCTCATATAATGTGAAAGTGCAGAAGTCAAGCTGCTACGTGGGGTCTATGGTCGCTTGCTGCGACCGGGTTACAATTTGTTGACGATGCGACGAAAAGTGTCGCCGCGGTCTTCGTAATTCTCGAACATGTCGAAGGACGAGCAGGCCGGACTCAGGAGAACCACGTCGCCGTGCCGAGCAAGGCGGCGTGCCTGTTCAATGGCGGCATCCATCGAATCGGCCGCCACGGCCTCCGGTGCATGGCTGCCCAGCTCGCGCAGCACTTTCTCCTTGCTCTCGCCGATAGCCACAACAGCCCGCGCCTTCTCTTCAATAAGCGGTACCAGGCTGCTGTAATCATTGCCCTTATCCCGCCCACCGGCAATCAACACTACGGGCTCGCTATAGCTTTCCAGTGCGTACCAGACAGCATTCACGTTTGTCGCTTTCGAGTCGTTTACGTAGCGCACGCCATCAACCGTACGCACCCACTCGAGGCGGTGCGGCACCCCTTCGAAGGTAGCGAGGCTATTCCGGATGACCTCGCTGCGCACCTCCATCACGCGACCTGCCATGGCGGCAGCGAGTGAGTTGTAGAGGTTATGACGCCCGGCGAGTGCGGGCGAGCGGTCTTGTGCTTGCATCAGGATTTCCTCTTGGTTTTCAATACGGATAATGATGTTGCCGTCGCGAAGGAATGCGCCCGTTTCCACCTCCTCTTTCTGGCTGATGGCCACAGGCGTAAATCCCTGCGCGCGGGCGGCTTCCGTTATGTGAGTGCGAATATGTGTATCATCGTGATTGTAGATGCAGACATCGCCGGCTTGCTGATTGCCGATGATGCGCAGCTTGGCTGCGGCGTAAGCTTCAAAGCTGTTGTCGTAACGGTTTAGGTGATCCGGTGTGATGTTGAGTAATACGCTCACTTTCGGGCGAAATCGATCTATGTGATCGAGCTGGAAGCTGGAGACCTCCAGTACGACCACGCTCCGGGAGGTAGCCTCCCGGACCTGATCCGAAAAGGCCAGACCTATGTTGCCTGCGATGACCGTGTGGCGCCCGGCGGTTTCGAACAAGTGCCCAGCGATGCGGGTGGTGGTCGTCTTTCCGTTGGAGCCGGTGATTGCGACTATGGGAGCCAGACAGAACCAGGAAGCCACTTCAACTTCCGAATAAACCGGCAGCGCCCGGCGTATTGCCTGCTGCACTACCTCAGCCGTGGTCGGCACGCCCGGGCTCACCACCAGGAAATCGGCCTCTAAGGCCCGCCCGGTGTGCCCGCCGGCCTCGAATCACACATTCGCCTCCCGCAATAACCGGACGCGCTCATCTGCAAGAACCCCGTGCTCGGATAGAAACACCGTAGCGCCGGCCGAGCGAAGCAGTCGCGCCACA
>SLED01000315.1 GCA_007124945.1 Salinibacteraceae bacterium
GCGTAATGATGCCGAGCTTTGCCAGGAAATACACCACCACCGGTAGCTGGAAAAGTAGACCGGTGCCGAAGGCCCACCACACTACCATGCTGAAGTAGCGGGAGAGGTGGAAGATATTCTGTATCTGATCCGAGATGATGTAGTTGGAGAAGAAGTGCAGTGCTACCGGCGCGATGATCAGATAGCCAAACGCGATGCCGAGCATGAAGAAGAGCGTGGCAAAGACGGCAGAAAACCGCAGCCCTTTGCGCTCCTGAGGATAGAGCCCCGGCTCAATAAACTTCCACATGAAGTACACAAAGATCGGTGAGCCGATTACCATCCCGGCGGCTACCACCGTGCCAATTTCCGCGAAAAACTGTCCGGTGATGTTCCAGTTCTGCAGGTGGAGGTCCTGCGCATTAAGCCCCAGCACGCTGTACATGAAGAAGTCGCCTTTGGCCGGGCCCAGCAGAATCACGTCGATGATCCAGCGGGAGAAAATGGCGCAGACAAGGACCGCCACGAGTATCCCGGCCATTCCTTTTAATATCGACCACCGGAGGTCTTCGAGGTGGTCCAGGAAGGACATCTCGGGAAGCTCGTGTTCGGGATAAGCAACAGGGTCGGCAGCGCCGTCACCGTGTGCGGGCTGGGAGCGCGAGGTGGTAGAGGATGTGCCGAATCCGAAGAGCTTCATGCGTACAACGAGGCGGCCGGAGAGGGTAGGTCAGGCGGAGTCGGAGCTGCTTTTGCCGCGGTCGCGCAGATTGAGGTCCAGCATGGCATCCACCCAGAGGCCTTCACGCTCAATGAGTTCGCGCCCCCCGCTCCAGGTAAAGTTGAACAGCGTCATAAGGCCGGCCACTTCGTAGCCGTCGCTTCTGAGGAGGGATAGAGCACGACCGGCACTACGACCACTGTTTATGATGTCATCGAGGAGCACTACCGGCTCATCACGATCGAGCGGACCCTCAACCAGCCGGCGGCGGCCGTGAGGCTTGCGCTGCTCACGTATGAAGCCACCTTTGAAGGAGGGGTCTCCTTCAACCGACAGCACGGAGCAGACCAGCGCGTAGGACCCAAAGCCAAATCCGGCGACCTGATGAAGGCCCTTGCTTCGGAGGCGCGAGGCCAGGACTTCGCCGGCCTCACGAAACATATCGGCCTCCAGCATCGGCATCCGGGTATCGAGCAGCCAGCCGATGGGCTGCCCTCGGGGGTCGGTGATGTACTCGTCCTCGCGGCGTACGAGCGATTCTTCGTACAGCCGCCGGCCGAGTTCAACCAGCCCCGAATACGTAGAGGAGCCGTGTGTACTTCCTGGCATGGACTGTTGCTTCTTCATCCGGTCGGGGCTCAAATAGCAATCCGGGCCGTTAGGCGGGCAGAACGCGTCAAGTGCATAGTGCGCGTGAACCGCTGGCGGGCAGCGTCCGTTCCGTGGTCAAGCTGAGGTTACGCCAACACGAAGTCGTACAGCGGAAACCGTTCGCAGAGGTCGTGGACCTCGCTTCGGACGGCCGCGCGTACGGTCTCGCTCTCGGGGTTTTGCAGTACTCGATCGATTAGTGTCGCAACCGTTTCAAATTCATCTTCCCCGAATCCGCGTGTGGTCATAGCGGGCGTGCCGAGGCGAAGGCCGCTGGTAACGAACGGACTCTCAGTATCGAACGGTACCATGTTTTTGTTAGCGGTGATGCCCGCGGCGTCAAGCGCTTCTTCGGCAACTTTGCCCGTCAGACCTTTATTGCGTAGATCCACGAGGATGAGGTGGTTATCGGTGCCTCCCGATACGAGATCGTAGCCGCGTTCGCGGAAGGCTGCTGCCATTGCTTTGGCGTTGGCAATTACCTGCTCGGAGTATCCTGCGAAATCCTTTTTCAGCGCCTCGCCAAAAGCTACGGCCTTGGCCGCTATAACGTGCATCAGCGGACCCCCCTGCGTGCCAGGGAAGACGGCGCTGTCGAGCAGCTCGCTGATCATCCGCGTGCGCTCGCTCTTGCGCGCAGTAATCCCCATCGGGTTCTCGTAATCGTCGCCGACCAGAATCATGCCACCGCGGGGTCCGCGGAGCGTCTTGTGCGTGGTGGTGGTGACGGCGTGGCAGTGAGGCAGCGGATCGTTCAGTAAGTCGGCTGCAATAAGGCCGGCGGTATGCGCCATGTCCATCCACAGGAAAGCGCCCACCTCATCAGCGATATCCCGAAACGCCTCATAATCGAAGTCGCGCGGGTAGGCACTCGCTCCAATGGATATCATCTTTGGCTGCACCTCTTTGGCACGATCCCGCACTTTGTTCATGTCAATACGCCCGGCCAGCTCCCCTTCTTTCTCCACGCCATAATATTCGGCGTTGTAGAGCTTGCCGGAGAAGTTCACCGGGCTGCCATGGGTGAGGTGCCCGCCGTGTGCAAGGTTCAGTCCAAGGAACGTGTCACCCGGCTTTAGAAAGGTAAGGTAGAGGGCTGCATTGGCTTGCGCCCCGGAATGGGGCTGGACGTTCACCCAGTCGGCACCAAAGAGCTTTTTGGCCCGATCACGGGCCAAATTTTCCGCCACGTCCACAAATTCACAACCACCGTAATAGCGCTTGCCGGGCAGCCCCTCAGCGTACTTGTTTGTTAGTGGGGACCCCATCGCTTCGATAACCGCCCGGGAGGCGAAATTCTCGGAGGCGATCAACTCCAGACTTTCGTTCTGTCGCTGCACTTCTTGCTGGATGGCTTTGTAGACCTCCGGGTCGTGTTGCTGCAGTTCGGACATAAAACGGTCGGTAAAACAGGTGATGATTAGTTAGAGTCCTGGCGTAGCCCCTCCGGGCGCTGCCATTCGATAAAATACGTGCCGGCGCCGATAAAAACCCACCGTTGCCCGGAGCTTTCCGAACCGCCGAGATTTAGGGTGTATCGGCTAAAGAGGATCAGGTTTTCTCGTTCGGTAGCTTCGCGTATCAGTGGGCCGACGAAGCGGCTGCCCGCGCCTGCCAGCGCGCGACCCAGCGGTTCATCGCCAAGCTCAGCAATGATTTTTTCTTCCAGCTGCTCCTCGGCAAAGCGCTGGAAATCGTCGGGTCCCGGGTTCGTGAATGCCAGCGCCACCGACACCACGATAAGCACCGTCAGGAATGTGCCGAGAAAAGAACGCATGCAGGCTCAGGAATCGGTAGCGGTACGGGGCTCAGAAGTGATTTCCTGTGCGGGTTCAGCATTTGCGTTGGGTTCGCTCGGCCGCGTCAGGGCGTAGACCAGGATGTTGGTGCCCATCTGCTTTGCTGCCCGGCGGATATCAGGCGGATTGGGATGTACTTCTGGCGGATCCCAGCCATTTCCGAGGTCGGTCTCATACGTGTAAAAGACACACAGGCGACCCTGCTCGTCGAACAGTCCGAAACCTTGCGGCGCCTCGCCGTCGTGCTCATGGATTTTGGGAAGGCCGTTCGGAAAACTGTAATGGCTGTGGTAGATGGGGTGGTCGAAGGGTAGCTCCACGAATTCCTGGTCTGGGAAGACCTTTTGCATCTCCCGTCGGATATACTCGTCAAGGCCGTAATCGTCGTCGATATGAAGAAACCCGCCCTGCTCCAGATAGCGCCGCAGATTCCGCGCGTCGCGTTCACTGAAGTGCACGTTTCCATGCCCCGTCAGATACAGAAAAGGGTACTGAAACAGCCGATTGCTGGATAGCTCTACATTGTCTTCCGAAGGGGCAACATCCAGCAGTGTGTTATCGCGGACGAATGAGAGTAGCGTCGGTAGCGCCTGCGGGCCGGTATACCAGTCGCCGCCACCTCCGTATTGCACGCGGGCGATCTTGAAATCGTAATCGTCGTTTGCGTGCGCCTCAAACTCTGCAGGAACGAGCAGCAAGAGCGCCGCCAACAACGCGGTCAGTCGCACTCCCATACTGCGCCGCTCGCGAAACAGATGAACCATGGCCATGCGAAGTGGAGAACGAAAAATACCCATCGTCCGATACGATGCGGTGTGCGATGGGTTCGTTGGACTGGGCGCTCCTCCTGTGTATTGGGATGTGAGCGTGTGGGAGTGTTTTGGGGAAACGAGGAAACGACGAGACGAGGAAACGACGAGACGGGGAAACGACGAGACGGGGAAACGACGAGACGGGGAAACGACGAGACGGGGAAACGACGAAACGAGAAGCCAACGCCCGTAGAGACGACCCGGTGGGTCGTCTTATGCTCTACAGTTGAAATCTCACACCAAAAAAAGGGCACCCCACCATCGGCAGGATGCCCGTTGTTCGTCAAGTCATCTCGTGAATTAGAATACGATCCATCCACCGTACGTGGCAATCAGCAGGGCAAAGAGCAGGGCCACGGCGTTGATGACCTTGATGAGCGGATTGATGGCGGGGCCGGCGGTATCTTTGTACGGATCGCCGACGGTATCACCCACAACGGCCGCGGCGTGGGCTTCACTCCCTTTGCCGCCAAAGTTGCCGTCCTCAATAAACTTCTTGGCGTTATCCCAGGCGCCACCACCGTTGGCCATCATTAGCGCTACCATCAGGCCAGACCCGATGACGCCTATCAGGAGGCCACCGAGGGCCAGCGGTCCGAGGACGAAGCCAACGATGATGGGCGCGAACACGGCGATAAGCCCGGGAACGATCATCTCGCGGAGAGCCGCTTTCGTCACGATATCCACGCAGGTGCTGTACTCCGGGCGTGTGGTACCTTCCATGATACCCTCAATCTCCTTGAACTGCCGCCGAACCTCGTTGATGACGTCGCCTGCAGCTTTACCTACAGAGCGCATCAGCAGGGCAGAGAAGATGAACGGCAGCATCGCTCCGATGAGCAGGCCAACAAGCACGTACGGGTCATTCAACAGGAATTCGGGGATTGCTCCGCCTTCGCGCGGCAGACGGAAAACGTAGTCGGCGAATAGCACCAGTGCGGCCAGCGCGGCTGATCCGATGGCGTAGCCTTTCGTCGTGGCCTTGGTGGTGTTGCCGACAGCATCCAGCGCATCGGTGTTAGCGCGCACCTCCGGCGGCAGATCGCTCATCTCTGCGATACCCCCGGCATTGTCGGTGATCGGACCGTAGGTGTCCATAGCCACGACCATTCCTGTTACGCTAAGCATGGCGGTGGCTGCAATACCGATGCCGTAGAGCCCGGCAAAGAGGTTCGCCAGGTAGATCGCAGCCACGAGAATGAAGACCGGAACCACGGTGCTTTCCATGCCAACGGCCAGGCCACTGATGATATTGGTGGCTGAGCCCGTCTGCGATGAGCGCGCTATCTCCTGCACGGGCGAGTAGCGCGTACTCGTGTAGTACTCAGTGATGTAAAAAAGCCCGAGCACTACGAGGATGCCCGCGATCGAGGAAACGAAAAGGTCTACCCAGGTAAAGCCGGCAAAATTGGGGCCGAAGGCGGCAAAGTCGAAGTCCGCAAACATGAAGTAAGTGAGAGCGAGGAAGCCTACGATGCTTAGCCCCGCGCTCACGTAAAGACCTCTGTAGAGCGCCTTCATAATGTTCTCGTCGCCACCGAGGCGCACAAAGAACACCGAGATGATGCTGGCCACAATGGCGACCGCGCCGAGGTACAGCGGATAGGTTACCAGTGCCGATACCCCCGGATCTGCTGGCAGCAGGTACCCGAGGAAAAGTGCACCGACGATCGTTACCACGTAGGTTTCGAAGAGGTCGGCGCCCATGCCGGCGCAGTCACCGACGTTGTCGCCCACGTTATCGGCGATGACGGCAGGGTTGCGCGGGTCATCTTCCGGGATTCCCGCCTCCACCTTGCCGACGAGGTCAGCGCCCACATCGGCCGCTTTCGTGTAGATACCACCACCGATTCGCGCGAAGAGAGAGATCAGCGCCGATCCAAGCGCAAGACCGATCAGTGGCTCCACCGGTTTATCAAGCCCAAGCACGCTATCAAA
>SLED01000262.1 GCA_007124945.1 Salinibacteraceae bacterium
AGCGATCGCAACGGTTGTGCGCGATGGGGAGATCGTTATCAGCGCTGGTCACGGGTATTCCTTTTTCGACGAAATTGTGGCCGTCGACCCGGATGAAACCCTATTTCGGATTGGTTCGGTCGCCAAGGTCATCACCTATCTGGCGGCGATGCAGCGGGTGGATAGAGGAGCGATTGATCCCACTGCGGACATCACCGACTACCTGCGGTCGGTGACGGTCGATCCGTCTTTCGATGATCCGATCACGCTGGAGCATCTTGCCACCCATACAGCCGGGTTTGGGGCAGGTGCCGTGGGAATCACGAACAATCCCGCGCACCTTCGACCCCGTCCGGAAGTGCTCGAAAATCCCCGAGCGCCCAGAATTCGGCCTCCGGGCGACTTGCCGGGCTATGGCAATTATGCCACCGAGCTGACCGCGCAACTAATTTCAGATGAGTCGGGGGTTGAGTTTGAGGACTACGTGCGAGAATACATCTTCCAGCCGATTGGAATGACAGAGAGCACATTTGAGCAGGACCCGGAGGCGCTACGCAGTGCTACCGCTGGCGGCGGAGGTCGTCTTGATATGTATTCTCAGATGCCTGCTGCCGGAGGTATGAGTTCGACAGCCACGGATATGGGGCACCTCATGCTTGCACTGTTGACGGATGGCGCCACAAGGCATGGACGCGTGCTCTCGGCCGACGCTGCTGCCGATATGCTTGATCGGTGGTATACGCCACATCGTGCGCTTGAAGGTGCGGGCTTCGGGATGTGGCGTCAGCAACGAGGGGACCAGGTGCTACTGTTTCATGGAGGGGGGATTGGAAGCTTCCGGAGTCAACTGATTCTGGTGCCGGAGCTGAATATCGGCCTGTTTGTGTCGTACCACGGTGGTCCTGGCGGAGGGCGCAGCGCTTTTTTCGGGCAGCGTGATTTTGTCGAGGCCTTCCTCAACGAATTCATTCCTGTTGAAGCGCCGGACGTGCCCGAGGAGGGAAATGCCGATCCGCGGCACAACGGTACATACATCTCCCTCGACCTGCTTCAAACCGAAAGATTTGACAAATTGCTTTTTATGGGTGATTCACCACCGCTCACACTTGACATAGATGCCGACGGATTTCTGTTGGGCGACGGTGGGGAGAATCGGTGGTTTCAGGTGGAAGAAGACGTATATCAGCGCGTTGACGGAAAGGAGGCTCTGGCGCTTCGTGAGGCAGATGGGGAGGTGTACCTGTTTCGGGGAAACGCCCCGGTGCGAACGTATAAGCAGGTCGGATTCTGGCAACGGCCGATGCTCCACGGCTGGGTGTTGCTCATCTCCCTGATCGTTCTACTTTCCGGCGTCATCGGATGGCCGCTTTCCGCAGGTTGGCGCTGGTATCGAGGAGTGGGATCCGGCACCCCGGCACTACTACATCAGGCGCGATGGCTGGCCGGTGGAGCTTTCGGCCTTATGCTTCTTTTTGCGTTCGCATTGTTCGGCCTCGCTGTTGCCGGTGTACTGTTTCAACCACCTGCGTGGCTGCCGGGTCTGTTTGTATTGCCAATCTTCGCAGCGCTACTGACGCTTGCCGCTACCTGGTATGCGGGCCGTTCATGGCTACAGAATCAATGGGCATTGTTTGCCCGCGTGCATTATTCTCTCATCGTGCTTTGCCTCTGGAGCATTGTAGCGCTCCTGTACTACTGGAATTTACTCTTTCCCGCGGTACCGTAGCCCAAAGCGCACGGGTACACCAGCCACCTGATCGATGGGGAAGAGGTACTACTCGGCGGTTTAAGTCAAGCACCTGGAGCTGACACTGCATTGGAGGCGCCGATAGTATCCCATCCCTGCGACGGGCCCATAGCAGTAGGGCTGTCAGGAGTATTCCGTTTGGAGCATCCTCCTCCGGCCCCGTCGAACCGTTGATCGGTGGCGATCGTTTGGCACTCTCCTCGAGATTGTTAACCGCCGTTGCATGCATGGCAGACGATACCCGTCAGGACGATTCCGGCACTACCGCGGCGCCTGCCGCGAGGGGCGCCCACGATGAGGGGCCCGGTGAGCCGACGTATCCCCGCCGCCTACTAACTGGCGTCGCTGCGGCGGTGCTTACTGGACTGGCACTTCTCCTCTTCTTGTTGGGGATAAATGTTGTGCTTTCAGTCTTCGGCGGTATATTGCTGGCCGTGTTACTCCGGGCCGGTGTAAATGGCGTTGAGGCACTGACTGGGCTCCCCGATCGCGCCGCACTCGCAATCGTGTTTTTGTTGATCCTCATAGTGATCGGCGGGAGCGCCTGGGTGTTGGCCCCGCAGATCGCTGAACAGGCAGATGCCATCATCGAGGAGCTACCGGCAGCCCTTACCTTTGTTGAGGAGCGCCTGCAAACCTATGAGTGGGCCGAGCAAGCCCTGACGCCGATGCAGCGGTTTGTTGAAACGCTTCCACAGCGTATGAGCGCTGCGTTCTCGACGACTATCGAGTGGCTCTCGTATCTGCTGGTTGTGTTGTTTATTGGGCTGTTTGGTGCGGCAAATCCAAAGTTGTATACCGAAGGCATTGTGGGGCTTACTCCGCTGGCCTACCGGGAGCGTATGCGCGAGATGCTTGCCGCCATCGGCTATACGCTGCGCTGGTTTCTGGTAGGGCAATTTCTGGCTATGGTCACGATCGGGGCCTCGGTGATGGTCGTCCTCTGGCTTCTGGATATCCCGCTTGCGCTTGTACTTGGGCTTATCGTAGGGCTATTGGGTTTCATCCCGTACCTCGGGCCTGTGATCGGCGCCGTGCCGGTGGCTCTAATCGCGTTAACGCAGGGGGTGTGGCCGCTCATCTATGTGATGGTCGCCTACACCGTTGTACAGCTCCTGGAGGGGTACGTCTTGATGCCCATCATCCAGCACCAAACCGTTTATCTTCCTCCAGCCCTAACCATCGCTGTTCAAGTGCTGCTCGGGGCCGTCGTCGGCATCCTCGGATTTATCCTGGCGACCCCTCTGGCAGCCGTTGGGCTGGTACTGGCCCGTTTCTACCGGGCCGATGTGCTTGGCGACCCGGATGCAAAGCCAATCGTGAAAGGGTAAGAGCACCCGAAAACCTTTTGCGCCGCACATTCCTTCAGCGTGAGGTACGGGGCACCTGGAGCGTCGTCGGCGGACGGCCGCTTTTCTGGTAGAAAAATCCGTGCGGTGATGGTCAGGAGGGATCCGGCAACCACTCGCGAGGGTCGATCCACCGGTATCCGGCTTCCACAGCGAGTTCGTCGAGGAAGTATTTGTGGCCGGAGCCGGTGATGACGAGCACGCGCTCCGGCTCTTGCTCGTTGATGGCTTCCTGAAGATAGTCGAACATGCGCTCGTTGCGGAGCCAGTAGTTGTCCGTTTGCCGCGATCCAATCTCCTCGCCCTGCCAGGTGATGCTGCGAACGACGTCTTCGTAGACCCAGTATTGCAGGCCGATGTGCTCCGGCGAGTTCGACAGGTGCAGCATGGAGAGGAGAGACTCATCGTACGGGCGAGCACGCCGCTCCCGGCTCGTGGTCCCGATCTGAGGGAGTATTGGCCAGAAGTTGCTGAGAACCCACACACGACCGCTCCGAAGCGCGTCAAGACCCTCGTCAAAGATAAACCACTCTGCATCGTCCCCCTGGTAGTCGAAGGCCACAAGCTCGTCCAGTTCGCTATTCTGCGCAACCGGAAAGCCGATCTCGGCCATTTCATGGGCAGAACGATTGGATAGCCACCTGTCGATCTCATCGTGCTCTCGGACCTCCGGACAATCATTCTGAAGCCAGAAGTACGGCGCGTTCAGATAGTCTCCGGCAAGAAAATAGGCTTTGCCCAGCTCGCAAGGATTCTCGGGCAACCCCTCGGCCGTGCGGTTTGCCGAGATGAGCGAGTCCGCCTCTTCAGTGTTCATCTCCCATCTGTTGGCATGCATGTCTGTATCGAAAGTGGGCCGATAGTCGCGGCCCTTCCCACGGGGATACTCAGCCGGCAGGTATTCTATCGCCATCAAATCCGGGTCGAATTCCGACAGGGCGTTAATAACCCGATCAAACTCCCCCTGCTGAAAGTCGTGATCCATCTGTGCCAGATGTGAGCTGCCGAGGATCAGGATTTCGGGCGAACCCGAACCCGACGGCATCGAACCTTCATAGGCTTCAAGGTCGATGGAGGCGTGCTCGGGCAAGAGCTCCTTGATCGGGGTTGCGGTGGGATACGCGATCCAGAAGGCCGCGAGCCCAAGCGCTGTGGTGAGTAATGCTGAGATGTAGGCGAACGTGCGCATGGTGGGTTGGTGGAATTAGGTCTTGCTGATTGAGATCTAACTGCGCCACCACCGGACCACCGGGGGGTGGGCAAACCACCCTCGTTTCGTATCCCTCAACAGTCGGCAATCCATGCGAGGCGTGTGGAGTATGCTTTCGGTGCGCCACTAAAATTGTTACGAAGCCTCCATGGCGACTCGCTCAATACGGTGGTGGACACGAACGCCCAGAATGTGTATAATCTATAAAGCTGGGTCCGAAAAGATGTTATTTGCGCATTCTCGTCAACTCTCGGCACAATGAATTATCAAAACCGGAAATTATCACGTCGTCGAATATCGTGCTGGTATCGCACCGTGTATTTGAGCCTGGTGCTCGTTGGGTTTTTGATGGTGTTGCCTCAGGAGGCATTTGCTCAAAATAAGCTAACGGTGTCTACGGGAATGGGTGAGCCTGAGCTTATGCATGCAGGATTGCATTATGATCATGGCGCGCTACTCGTCGGTGGTTCATTGGGGCTGATGCCCTTCGGCAGTCGCGGAAGCCACGAGTCTGCCAACCTGGATCTTGGTGTGCGCTTTCAGAACATGGTGGAGGCGGGTGAGCAGTCGCCCTGGCTGTTGAAGACGAGTACCACATACTGGCACAAGCGGTCATTGCGCTCCCATACGCGCTCCGTTCACCAGTCGCTGGCCGTTGGCTATGACCTTCCCTTCTCAGACGCTGCGGGCGTGATGTTTTCTGGCGGATTTACCGTAACGCTCTGGCACGGCCACGAAGCCGCCCCCGATCCGGTGTCTGGCCTGACGGTGGTGGACACGGGTCCGGTGGGGCGGGCGGTTAGCCCGTCAGCAGGCGTGCGGGTATACTACCGTTTGCCAGGGTGGTAGCGGAGGCGGCTGAGCGCAGGAGGGCGTGGTGTCTGTGCTGTCACCAGAGGCCGCCATCCCATGAGAGAATATATCCGATTGTGAAGCTCGGTCCAGCCGGCAGATTCCGCCCTGCTACGGGCACACGCGCGCCAGCGGTCACCATGCCGGGGCCGACTTCGCGACCCACCTCAGGCATTACTTGAAGGAGCCGGCGCCGGTCGCGGTTCAGGGGTAGAACGATTCCCGAAGAAAGTCGACGTTCGGGCGAAAGGCCCCAGAGTCCATCGAAGGCCACTTTCCAGGCAAAAGAGCCGGGCAGCTCGCCACCGGTAGCGGCGTGCAGGATCCATTCATCACCGGGCTTACGATTTACATCAGCGTTGATCTCACGCCACCGATATCCACCCCAGGCCATCGCATAAACGGGGAGCGGATAGAAACTGTGGCCCACTTCCAGAAGAAGCTCCCAGTCGCGCTGTCCCTCGGAGAGCGGAATAATTTCCGCATCGATGGGGAAGTCGCCAGCCGGTAATTTCACGCCTGCCCGGAGCGCGATCGGTGGCGCCTCTTCAAACCCAACGATTTCTGGACCCACGCGGAGAAAGAATCGCGGATCTCCCACGCCGGTACTGCGGCGGGTTTCCACAACATCTCGAAAAGTGAGCCGGTGAAAGGGTACCTGCAGCCAGAGATCCACGCCGCGGAAGAGGCCCACCGCGCCAGACAGTTCTACTGTCGTGGTGATGGACCGAGCTTCTTCATCAAAAAGCGATTCCACGCG
>SLED01000221.1 GCA_007124945.1 Salinibacteraceae bacterium
ATCCACTCGTTACGGGTCCGCCTCACATTCGCTTCTATGCCGGGGCTCCTCTGATGGTAGAGGACGGCCACACGCTCGGTTCACTGTGCGTCATCGACAGGAAACCGCGTACATTATCGAATGAAGAGCAGCAGACGCTCCTTGACCTGGCTGAGATGGTAGTGGAGGAGCTACTGCTCAGGCGTAAGAAGCTTGAGCAAGAGGTGGTGTTGGAAAGCATATCGGACGCCTTCTACGCGCTCGACAACGACTGGCAGTTCACGTACGTAAACAGAGAGGCGGAACGGGTGCTTCGACGGTCGAGGAAGGAATTGTTGGGGCAAAACGTGTGGGAAGCCTTTCCAGAGGTCCGAGATACGATTCTTGACTCAGCGTATCACGAGGCGGTTGACGAAGGAAAGCGTACGCAATTCGAATATTATTACACCCCTCTCGAGACCTGGTTTGATGTAACGGCCTACCCCCACCGAGGAGGCCTGTCGGTCTATTTCCGGGACGTGACGGAGCGTAGAGCGCTGGATGAGACGCGCAGGATGCTTGCGAAATCGGTCGAAGTCTCACGTGAGGCGGTGCTCATTACTGAGGGCAAGCCACTGGAGGAGCCCGGTCCGCGCATTATGTACGTGAATCCGGCATTCGAAAAAATGTCGGGATACAGCGCTGAGGAGCTCTACGGCAAGACGCCCCGCATGCTGCAGGGTACAAAGACCGATCGCCAGGTGATGGACTCCCTGCGGGAAGCGCTGGAACGGGGAGATACCTGGTCCGGAGAAACCTTCAATTACAGAAAGGATGGGACGCCGTACATTCTGCAGTGGAATGTGGCACCAGTGCATGATAGGGAAGGCGATATACTGTACTGGACATCAGTGCAGCGCGACGTCACCGAGGAGCGCGAGGCTGAGGCCGTACTAAAACGACAGCGCAACCTGCTTGCACAAACGCAGCGGCTTGCCGGTGGATGGGAGTTCAACCTGGAGACGGAAGAGATTCACTGGACCGAAGAAGTCTATCGGATTCATGAAGTGGAGCCCGGCACTGACATTGATCTTGAGGATGGAATTAACTTTTATGCCAGGGAGGCCCAACCGCTTATAAGGTCGGCCGTTGAGCGGTGCATCGAAACGGGAGAGCCGTACGACCTGGAACTACCGTTTGTATCGGCTAAAGGCTCGCGGAAATGGGTTCGTGCTGTGGGTGCCGTCGCTGAGGAACGAGATGGAAAAGTGACAAAGCTGGCAGGTGCATTTCAGGACATCACCGAACGCTACCAGGCGCAGCTCGCATTGAAAGAGCAGGAGGAGCGCCTCAGGGGTATCGCCAACAGTGTACCCGGGGTGATCTTTCAGTTTTTTACTCGTCCGGATGGTACGAGAGGTACACGGTATGTATCAGAACGGGCCAGAGATGTGCTTGGCCTATCCCCGGATGCTCCGGATTTACTCGACCAATTTGAGGAATGCATACCCCAAGCGTATCGGGCTGAGTACCATGCTTCCGTAGAGAGAATAGTGCGCAATGAAGAACCGTGGGAGCTCGAGTTTCCCTTCGATCGGCCCGACGGGGAGCGCATCTCGCTGCACGGAGAATCGATGCCGATTCACACCGATGACGAAATCATATTCAACGGCGTTATTCTAAACGTTACGCAGCGACGAAGAGAAGAACAGCGGCGAAAGGAGGCAGATGAACGAATGCAGCTGGCGCTGAAGGAAACGGATTGCATTCTGTTTCTTGGCGATCTGGCAACAGGGCAAATTACGACGTTTGGTAATTTCGAGGATATTTTTGGTGCTGCACCAGATGACATTGCGTCGCTGGAGGTGTTTGCCGAGCGAGCGGTGCATCCCGAGGACGCCGCGCGAATGAAGGAGTTCGTGCAGGGGATGACAGACGGAAACCTCGAAGATCGCGTGATCGACTATCGTACCCATCCGCTCCGAGGAGAGGTTCGCTGGATCCGTGGTGAGGTTCACCGCGTCGATGAGGAGGACGGCAAGCCTCGGCGAGCGATAGGCCTTGCCCGTGATATCACAAGGCAAAAGAAACACGAGCAGGACCTGATCGAAGCCAGACGTGAGGCAGAGGAGATGAACCGCCTGAAGTCTGCCTTCCTGGCTAACATGAGCCACGAAATCCGCACACCGCTCACCAGCATAATCGGATTCGCCGAGCTGCTCGAAGATCTGGAAATGGACGAGGTGGCCCAGGAGTTTGCCGATTCGATTCGCCGTTCCGGGCACCGCCTGCTCGAAACCCTCACGTCTGTGCTCGACTTCTCTCAGCTGGAAGCGGGCGCGATGCGGCTTCATCCGGTAGAGATCGATCTTGGCGACTTCACCTCCGACCTTGTCGACGGTTTGAGGATATCCGCACATGAGCGAGGCGTGAAGCTGGCCACTAAACTGCCCGAGGAAGCGGTCGATGCTACGATTGATCGTGGCGCCTACCAGCGCATCGTCAACAATCTTGTCAGCAACGCGATCAAATTTACCGAGGCGGGTGGGCAGGTCACCGTCTCTGTAGCGGCCAACGAGGAGCGCGTGCGGTTATCGGTGGAGGATATGAGCGTAGGTATGAATCCGGAGTTCCTGCCCTACCTCTTCGACGCTTTCCAGCAGGAATCTGCCGGGCTCGGCCGAGAGTTCGAGGGTAGTGGGCTGGGCCTGGCCATCACTCACCGTCTGGTTGAACTGATGGGGGGTGAGATCGACGTAATCTCCGAAAAAGGGAAGGGGACGACGTTTGTGGTCGATCTACCGCGCGAGGTGCAGCCAGAGCAGGACCTTCCAGCGGCCGCGTGAGCCAGGGGATGGCGGCGCATCCGATGAGGACCCCTGGTCTTGAACCCTTCGGGGTGCTCCTTGGTAGCACCGAATCGGTTTTTACGTACCCATCGCCATCTTTAGACGGCCAGAAATTTCATGGCAACCGCCCCAACTACTGAGAAGCAGACCATCTCCACGCAGCAACCCTACGATGCCGCAGCCATCGAGGATAAGTGGTATCGTTTCTGGGAGACGAACGGCTTTTTTCGCGCGGTCAGGAATGCCGAGCGGAAACCGCACGTCATCATGATGCCACCGCCCAACGTTACGGGCCGGCTGCACATGGGGCACGCGCTGCAGAGCACCATCCAGGATGCACTCACACGCATTCGGCGGATGCAGGGGTACGAGAGTCTCTGGATGCCGGGGAAGGACCATGCCGGCATTGCCACGCAGAATGTGGTGGAGCGGAAGCTGAAGAAAGAGGAAGACACGACCCGGCAGGAACTCGGCCGAGACAATTTTGTCGAGCGCGTGTGGGAATGGAAGGAGGAGTACGGGGATATCATCTCGCAGCAGATGCGCACGCTTGGCGTTTCCTGCGACTGGGATCGGGAGCGGTTCACGATGGACGAGGGCTTCAGCCGAGCCGTGCAGGAGGTATTCGTGCAGCTCTACGACGATGGCCTCATCTACCGCGGCGATTA
Organism: Salinibacteraceae bacterium; assembly: GCA_007124945.1. Lineage (GTDB taxonomy): Bacteria > Bacteroidota > Rhodothermia > Rhodothermales > Salinibacteraceae > Tc-Br11-B2g6-7. The sequence continues at coordinate 3,476 of SLED01000221.1, forward strand.
CCTCGTCAACTGGGATCCGGAGAACCAGACCGCGCTTTCCGATGAGGAAGTCGACAACGTGGAGCGGGAGGGCCACCTGTGGCATGTGAAATATCCCATTTCCGGCGCAGGGCCGAAGCATCCCTCGGTAGCAGACGCGCCACCGGACGGGTCGGATGCTTCGCCCCCAAATGCAAAGCAAGAATACATTACCATCGCCACCACGCGCCCGGAAACGATGCTGGGCGACACCGCGGTGGCCGTGCACCCGGAAGACGAGCGCTACGCCGACCTTGTCGGCAAAACGGTAACGCTACCGCTGCTCGGCCGCGAATTGCAGATCATTGCCGACGAATATGTCGACCAGTCCTTTGGTGAGGGCGCGCTGAAGGTGACGCCCGGCCACGACAAGAACGACTTCGAAATCGGGCAGCGGCACGACCTCGACGTTGTGAACGTGATGAACGCGGACGCCACAATCAACGAAAACGGCGGTCCGTACGAGGGCATGGACCGCTTTGAGGCGCGCGACCAAATCGTGGAGGACCTGAAGAAGGCAGGGCTGCTGGTGAAGGTGGAGACGATCCAGAACACCGTGCCCATCTCCAGCCGCTCGAAGGAGATCATCGAGCCGCTTATCTCCCGGCAGTGGTTCGTGAAAATGAAGCCGCTGGCAGAGCCCGCCATCGAGGCGGTGCGGGACGGGCGCGTCAACTTCCACCCCGAGCGCTGGGCCAACGAGTACTTCCGCTGGATGGAAAACATCCGTGACTGGTGCATCTCCCGGCAGCTCTGGTGGGGCCATCGGATTCCGGTCTGGTACTATACTAAAGAGGATGGCTCCATCGACGAGAGCCGTGACTTCGTAGTGGCCGTCGACCAGCCCGAAGAGGGCATGGTGCAGGACCAGGACGTGCTCGACACCTGGTTCTCCTCCTGGCTCTGGCCGTTCGCCACGCTTGGCTGGACGGGTGACGAGGAGCAGGACGCCGCCAACGAGGATCTACAGTATTTCTACCCGACCGACGTGCTCGTATCGGGCTACGATATCCTCTTCTTCTGGATCGCCCGCATGGTGATGGCCGGGCAGTATTTCACCGGCGAGGAGCCGTTTAAGGATATCTTCATCACCGGCATGGTGAAGGATAAGCACGGCCGCTGGATGTCGAAGAGCCTCGGCAACGGTATCGACCCGCTGGAGATGGTCGACCAGTATGGCGCCGATGCGGTGCGCTACTCGCTCACGGTGCTGTGTGCGCAGGGGCAGGACATCAAGCTGGACCCGCTGAAGTTTGAGATGGGTCGCAACTTCGCCAACAAGATCTGGAACGCGTTTAACGTGTTCGGGCAGTTTATGGAGGAGGGCAAGGACTATCGCCGGCACCGTAGCTTCGAGGAGCTGGAGCTGGTGGAGCGCTGGATGCTTACCCGCCTCAATACGGCCATCGGCGAGATCGACGACGCCATCGGGCGGTACCGCCTGAACGAAGCGCTCTCGCGCATCTACGACCTCTTCTGGCACGACTACTGCGACTGGTACCTGGAGCTCATCAAGCCACCCTATGGCGAGGAGATGGACGACGACACCATCGCACTCGCGGTGGAGATCTACGAGAAGCTGGTGCAGCTACTGCATCCGTTTATGCCATTTATCACCGAAGAGCTGTGGTGGCGCCTGCGCCCGCGTGAGGAGGGGGAGGCGTGCATCGTGTCCGACTGGCCCGAAACCAACGGCGACCTCATCGACGGGCGTGGCACCGAGATCTTCAACCTGATGCAGGAGATGATCTCCGGCATCCGGAATGTGCGCAGCCAGTACAATGTGGCGGCCAGCCAGAATATCGCGGCGCTGGTGAATCTGCCGAAGTCGTATAACGATGTGGCTGAGCGGATCGAGAAGAACGCCGACTACTTTGCGAAACTGGCGCGTGTTGGTGACCTCACCGTTGGAAGCAACATCAGTAAACCGGATGCGAGTGCCTCGGTGGTCATTCGGCGCAGTGAAGTGTTCATCCCGCTCGCCGATGTGATTGACCTGGAGCAGGAGCGCGAGCGGTTACGCAAGGAGATCAGCGAAAAAGAGGGCTTTTTGAAAAGCGTACAGGGCAAACTCTCGAACGAGCAGTTTCGTACGAAAGCCCCGAAAGAGATTGTAGAGAAAGAGAAGCAGAAAGAGGCGGACGCGAAAGCCGAGCTGGAGCGCCTGAGGGCGAACCTGGCGGAGTTCAGTGAAGGATAAATCGGTTACTGAACCGCACCATCAATTGGACCAGACTACATTCATGAATGAAGTTTTTCAGCGCGTGCTGCGCCTAACACCGTGGGTTGCCGCGATGGCGTTGGTTGCGACAATGTTTGCTGCCTGTGGAGGGCTTGAGGACGTCACCGACTACATCGAAGTTGAGAACGTGGAGC
>SLED01000042.1 GCA_007124945.1 Salinibacteraceae bacterium
ACTTCTTAGGGGAATGGCGACCGCGAGCCCTTCCGGGATATTTAGAATAGCTACGGCCAGCGTCATCGTCACGGCGAGGGCAGGGATGCCGATAGCACCAAGCGTGAGGTCTGCCTCCATTCCCAGATCAGCAAAGGCCACGCCCACAGCAATGCCCTCGGGAATGCTATGGACGAAAATGGCGCCCACGACAAGGACAAGGGTTCGCTGTGTCCGCGCTTCATATGACATGGTTGCTACTTCCTGCCCCCCAACGAGCAAGTCAGCACCCCATATCAACAGATAGCCCGCTACAAAGCCGAAGGCTACGATCCAGACGCCTCCGGCCTCAATGCCCTCGTAAACGAGAAAGCCCGACATCGTCAGCATCAATCCCGTTGCAGCTCCCCACAGCCCTACCAGCCAGCGTGGCGACACTTCATCCACAAGAAAAAACGGCACCACACCCAGCCCGGTGGCCATCGCTGTTACAAGTCCCGCAACGAACACAACCGTGATGTCGGCAAATTCAGGCACTGCAGTGCGATGGAAAAAGTGAAAGAATGCTCGGGTACTCTACGCAAAGGTAGGGCATGAAAGGTTGAGATAGAGCTGTCATCAGAGATTGACAGGCTCTTCGAATGTGCAGAGGTTACTCGTACACATGCTCTTGGAGGTTCGCTACGGATTCGGTTACCGGAACGGCCTGAAACCGAACGCGGCCGAGCAGGCGGCCGCCGGCGGTGCGCACGTTCACGCGCCACTCGCCGGGCCGCATAAACCGTTTGAATGTGTAGCCGCGATAGCCGTCGCGTCTCCCACCGCGGAGCGAGTAACCGATTTCGTCGGTAGTGATCCACGATTCACCCTGTAGCTCACGATGTTGCCATTCGTGCAGGACGTCCGTTTCGATGGCGGTTGGCGCAAAGATGGCAGTGAAGACGTATACCGGTTCACCGGGCACATAGTGGATGGTACGGTCTGATCGGTGCCAGAACGTGTACCAGGAAGCGGGCTCGTAGGTCATCATGTACCGGTCGCCTTCGCGCGATACGTGGTGGGCCACCTCACCGTGCCGCATGGACAGGGGCACAGGGGGCATCCAGTTCATGAAATAGAACAGATGCAGCGTGCCGAAGAGCAGCAGCACAATAGCACCTGCGGAAGTCAGCTGGCGCCATCCCTGCAGTACACGCCAACGCATGAAAAGCCAGATCACACCGGCGGTAAGCAGAATAGTGAGCAGACTCCCCAGCGCATACGTCCACCAGTGCAGTGACCCCGCCAGTACCGGCACCACGAGAATAAAGGTAGAGTAAGCTGCTACGAGATACAGGCCGAGCAGGAGGTAGACGCTAAAGAGGCGTCGGTGGATGAACTCATTGGCGAACAGCAGCCCGATGAGCAGTGCCAGGAAGATAGCCGTCTGCGTGTACGAAGCGCTCTGGAAGTAGAAAATAACGCACGCGCTGAGGAGGGCGCCCAGGCAGAACTGAATGCCGTATCGGAGCGCTCTACGGTGCCTGATGAGGAACTGCCGTTCCGTACGCCCGGCCTCTACAAGGGCTGAGCTAATCATGAGAAGCCCGAGTCCCAGGAGATAGGCGAAGAGCAGGGTCGCCACGGTCCATGAGTCGACGCGGTCGTATGCCGCGAGGTCCCAGGTGACGCCCGCCACGAAGAATAGCGCAGCCATGTGTGGCTCGTACTCGCGGTAAAACTGCCGCGAGCGCTGTACGGCAGGACTGCGCCACATGGCAACACGTGCTCTACGGCGCCAGCGGCTCGTGCCGCCAGACCTTGAGGACCGTTCTCCTGCGTCCCCGGCGTGTGATTCTTCCGACATGGCGGGGCTACGGGCTCGGGATCAGAAACAGACGCGGCATCCCACGCCCGCTACCCCGGAAGGATCCACCGCTCAGCGCCCGGCGAGCGGCTGCACCTCTCCGTCGCGTATGACCTCCAGTACCGGTTTGTCGTCGGCTCCGAGACCCAGGCGAACCCCCTGCTGCCCATCAGCCGAAACCAGCTCCAGCAGAAGCTGCCCGTCGTACATGTCGGTGCCCAGGAACGCATGACGTCCGTCCTGTGAGAGATGGAGCACGCTTCCCCCGGCTTCCGAAACCGACAGATTGGCCATGCGGCCGTTCGTGTCGTAAAAGCGTGCGCCAGCCGTCTCTCGGTTCGCGCTGGCACCGATGTGTCCGCGTAACGGCGAGCTTCCGCTCCAGGTGAATGTCCTACCCATGGCAAGATCCAACCGATCTCTCGGCGAGAAAAGTGCCTCATCGCCGGTGTAGAACATCACATTTCGGGCCCAGCGGTTTTCATCTACAAAATCAGTCGACTGGCGATACATCAACCAGCCGACACTCAGGAACCCCGCTAGGCTTACCAGAATTACCAGCACGGAAAGTCGTCGATTGGCCCGTTCAAGGGCGCTGATGCGTTCGGAAACGGCTCCGGGGCTCTGTTTCTGAGTCGACACGGAGGCATTGAGTCTTTAGTTAGAAGTTCGCGCCATTACATATCGGCTGCCACCGGTATTTCCTAAAGTAGGATGAGCGTGGGATCGTGTATCCACACGCGGATAGCAAACCCGTAGAACATTCCGTCTTTTCGTGAAGTTGTAGCTTCCCCATCGCCGGAAGAGGTGATTGGATTGCAATAATAGAAGGGCCTGTAGCTCAGGGGTTTAGAGCGCTCGCCTCACACGCGAGAGGTCACTGGTTCAAATCCAGTCAGGCCCACGTATGCAAGCCTCGCGAAATATCGCGGGGCTTTTTCTTTAGTGTTTTCCGGCGCTTTGGTGCGCCTCCTCCTCATTCGCGATTACCCTCCTCCTTCCGGCATGAGTATTCCCGAGCGGCCCGTTTACGCTTCGCAACCGCGTCCACTTCGCGAGCAGGTCGCCAAGCTGTTGCAGAATGCCTCAGACGAGAAGGCAGAAGGCGTGGTGCATGCCGTAGTGGTGCCTGATAGCAATCTGCTTCGCAACGCCGACATAGCAGCTGACGTGTTCTCGAGGCTCAAGGGTCAGCGGTTTGAGACGGTCATTCTGGTAGCACCGAGTCACGAAGGCGAATTTGAGCGGCTCACGATCTGCAGTGTGGATACCTATCGCACGCCCCTCGGGGATGTGCCCGTTAATGATCGCCTCCGGCACGAGCTCTGCGATGAGGACGACGACATCTTTATTGACGACAGCGGACACTACCACACGGAAGGGGTGGATGTCCAGCTTCCATTTCTTCAGGAGCTGATGGACGATTTCAATATCGTTCCTGTGGTGATGGGCGAGGAATCGCCGGCGCTGTGTCGGGAGCTCGGGCACGCCATCGGTGAGGTGATGTACAATCGCCGGACGCTCGTGGTGGCTTCAACTGACCTGCTCCGAGCAGATGGTGGTGTGATGGAGGATCTCAAACGGGAAATTGAATCGGGTGAGGTCTCTCGTTTGATGAGCCTGGTAAACGGTGACCGGATGGAGCTGGAGGGTAAGGGGGCGTTGCTGGTGGCGCTTATCGCATCGTTGCGTAGGAGAGGAAATTATCAGCAGGTGCTGGCCATGCGCCCTCCGGAGAACGGGCTGCCGGGTGCCGTTGGGGCGATTTTCGGGCGGAGATAGCTGCACTTGCCTGCCTTTCGGCGAAATGGTACCTTCGGAAGGTGCCGCCTTTCTCGCCTGATTAAACTGCTGTGGCCATGTTTCCAACACCCATTGCCGGCATTGGTGCTGGTGCGCTAAGTGCGGCGCTGCTTCGACGGCTGCATGAGGGGGGATATCCCATTTCCGCGGTTATCAGTCGTACGCTTGGCCCGGCGGAAGCGCTCGCGGCTACGGTCGGGGCCCCGGTAGCGTCAACAGATTTCGCCGACCTTCCAGGTGAGGTGCGTCTGATTGCCTGCTGCGTACCCGACAGCGCCGTCTCCAACGTGGCGAAGCAGCTTTCCATGCTCGATCATCCATGGCACGAAACCACCGTTTTCCACACCGCGGGGGCACTGACGAGTGCTGTGCTACAGCCCCTTGCCGATGCCGGCGCGCAGACCCTGAGTTTTCATCCCGTGCAGTCCTTCACCAGGGAAACTGCGCCATCAGCGTTCACGGGGATTCGCGTGACGCTGGAGGGGAGTGAAGCCGCGCAGGAAGCCGGGCGCGCGCTCGCCAACGCCCTCGGCGCCATCCCGTTGACCATCTCTCCGGAAGCCCGCGTGAAGGTGCATCTGGCTGCGGCAATGGCGTCTAACTTCTTCGTCACGCTTCAGGCTATGGCAGCTGATATAGCCTCGGACACCGGCATCGCACAGGAGGAGGCACAAAAGCTCTTTCAGCCGCTGGTAGCCCGCACCTGGGAAAATCTGCAGGAATCATCGCCGGGCGAGGCGCTCACGGGACCCATTCAACGGGGGGACGATGAAACGGTTGAGCATCACTTAACGGCGCTTCGTCAATCCATGCCGGCCATGGTACCGGCCTACGCAGTGCTGGCCACCGAAACGATCCGACTGGCGCATCGCACCGGCAGCATTTCAAAGGACGAGGCAGACCGGTTGCTCTCTGCTGTTCAGCGGGCACTGAACGACCGTCAGCCCCCAGCAGAGAGATCGTGAAGACGCCTTCAATGGATAGTTGCGATTGATCAAAAAAGATCTGATACTATGCAGGGCGCGTGAAGAACTCGGGCTTAAACCCGCCTAATTTATGCGTAAAAGCGACCCCAAGCGTGGTTGGAACCTTCCCGATATGGTAAGGTTGGCCCGCACTGCACAGAATTCGAGCAGTCAACATTACTTGATGGACGTTACCAAACGGTTGTTGGCCCGGGCGACGAAAAACCGCTCACGGTCACTCCGGACGCCGGACTATCGCAAGATTTTGGAAGGCGACCCCACCATGCAAAATCCATCGGAGCAGGTAAAGATGCTTTCCGAGGCGTACGCACATTCAGACAAAACCAGCGCCGCCGATTGCGTGCGGATGCTGAAGGAAAGAGATGACATTGCTACGCTTGCCTTTCAATCCGTTGCAGTATCAGCCGTACAGTTGTTGAGGCGTGTTCGGGTCTGTGAGGAGAAAGCTGTGGATGAGGCGCTCTCGTTGGCGCAGCGGGAGAAGCTCCACCAGATGGTCGTCTCTCTTGATGAGACCATTGCAGCGGTGGAAGAACTCCTTACGGATCAGGGTCGGCGCATGCTGGCGATGGGAGCTCATCAGGGCGACGCCGCCACGGTAACGGGGTCCTGGGAGCAGGCCCTCGATGATGCGCAGGAAACCAACCGGCGTGGCGCTGACTGGCTTCAGTCAGCTGTATGCGGGCAACCCAAAGAAAGCGCAGCCGCACGCCTGAGTCAGATCGTAACCGGGCTACTCCAGCAGCACTCCAGCACATGCGAGATGGAGGCGGCGTCCTACAGTGACTAAGCCATGACCGACACGCACCCGATCCGGGAGCTTCTGAACGAGCCCGATGAACGGCTCGATCAGCGGTGGGAAGCCATCCAGCAGTTTGTAGAGGAGCGCTTTCAGCGCGAGCCGACCATCGAGGCAATTCTCTTTTTGATCGGCGTGCAGGAGCGGGGCCGAGGCTACGAACCCGATCTCCAGAAGGATGTCAAAGAAGCGCTCGTGATGGAGGGTACGTACACCGTCTTCGAAAAGGTGGACCTGTACAGACACGCCGGAATGGAATCGGATGGGAGCTGGATCTGGGAGCGTACCACCGATCTACCAGAAGATCTCTCTTCGGATGAGCAGGAAAAGCTTCTCCGACTTGCCATTGTTCGATATTTTGATGAGGTATTTGATGACCCCGTTACGTCGCGCTAATCACCTTCTCCACCTGTTTGCGGTGCTTTTTGTCGCTGCAGCGCTGGTCGCCTGCGACCCCGACGCTGCCAGCAATGCCCCCGTCGATGAAAATTCGGATGCCGAAGCTGTTGAGCTCCCCGAGACGAATCGCTATCAGATCGACACACCGTACGGGGCGATGGTGATAGAGCTGTTCGATGAGACGCCGGAGCACCGCGACAATTTCAAGCGCCTGGTGGATGATGCCTTCTACGACTCAACCACGTTTCATCGCGTCATCGAGGGCTTTGTAATTCAGGGCGGAGATCCCAACAGCCGTGACGACCCCGATAATGTGGGGCAAGGAGGGCCTGGATACACGCTTCCCGCTGAGATCTTGCCCGAGTTTTTTCACCGTCGCGGAGCCCTGGCTGCTGCGCGCGAGGGTGACGAGGTTAATCCCGAGCGACGCTCCAGCGGAAGCCAGTTCTATATCGTTCAGGGCCGGAGCTTTGACGAGGAAAGTCTCGACGAGATGGAGCAGGAAGTGCGATCGAGACTGGATGACGAGGACTTCTCGTTTTCTGACGAAGCCCGCGAGGCGTATCTGGAAGAGGGGGGCACACCCCAACTCGACATGCAATACACGGTGTTCGGCCAGCTTGTAGAGGGTTTTGATGTGCTCGATCAGATTGCTGCCTCAGACACCCCACGCTCGACGGAGCAGCCCGAGCCGGGTCCGCACGTTGACCGACCGCTCGAACCCGTACACATGACCATCTCACCGGTTGAGCAATAGCCGTGGTGCGGCCGCTGCGCTCGGATGCGAGTCTCCGCGGCCTGAGCAGGTCGCTCGAGGAGCGGTCGCATACTGAATAAGTGCCACGCTACACGTATGTTAAAGAGGAGCATCTCGCACACTCTTTTACACGACGTGTATACAAGCGATGAACACAGTAGCTACGCTTTTTCGGTCCGTATCCGTTCTCCTGTTGGCTGGACTCTTCGTGGCTGGTGCATTCGCGGCGCCGGCAGCGTTTGCGGAAGGCGCCAACGACGATGAGTTAGAGCAGCGCACCCCGTTGGAGGTAAACAGCGACTATCTGGTGGAGATGTCGGTGATCGGTGAGATCCGGTCGCCGTTTATGGGTGATCCGCCGTACCGCATCGCGCCTGACGGCACGGCACGCGCCTTGCCCGGTACGGGTGGGATCACGTATAACTTTCGCGTGGGGGATTCGGCTGTACACCTCTCCGGTGACCATATTGAGCCGGCGGTTAGCATCACCAATTTCGACGATAGCGCACAGCGCGCTCTCAACACAATGGCCAGCATCGGCAACACGGCCCGCGTGGTCTCGGGCGATGCCAAGGGCGCCGAGGGCACCGTCATCGGTAAGCACGGTGGCATCGAAAACGTAATGGTGGAGTTTCCAGATGAGGTTTACGATGACCTCGTCATCGGCGACCGCATCCAGATTCGCGCCATCGGGATGGGGATGGAGGTGACCAACGTGGAGCAGGTGGCCGCGCGAAACCTCGGCCCGTCACTGCTTGAGGCTCTCAATGAGCACGGAATGGGCGTAGAAAACGGGACACTGCACGTCCCAGTTACCCACCAGATTCCCGCGAAGATTATGGGGTCGGGTCTCGGGCAGTCGCATGTGGAATCGGGTGACTACGACATCCAGATGTTCGATGAAGAGGTCGTAGAGCGCTACAACCTCAACGAACTGCGTTTTGGTGATATTGTAGCGATCATGGACGCGGATCAGCAGCACGGCCGCATTTACCGCACCGGAGCGGTAAGCATCGGTGTGGTGGTACACGGAAACAGCCGTATTGCCGGTCACGGTCCGGGCGTCACCACCCTCCTCACATCTCCCGAAGGCAATATTGAGCCCTATATTGACTCCGACACTAACCTGAGGTACCTGCTCAACCTCCGGTAATCATCTGTATGCAGGTTAACGACGAGCACCGCGAGCGCCGCCGCCTGCGGTGCTCGTTTCGTGTTCGAGCGAAACGCAGCCCCGCGCCGGGCCATCTGACATCATCCCATCTGACACCATCCATCGTCCGACCGTATCCATGGCCGACACGTCCGCAGCTGTCCTTACCATAGCGGGTAGCGACCCGAGCGGAGGCGCTGGCATGCAGGCTGATCTGAAGACGTTTGCAGCGCTTCAGGTTTATGGCATGAGCGTGCTTACGCTTGCCACCGACTGCACGACGGAGGGCGTTACCGATCTGCAGTTGTTAACGCCGGAGTTTGTCGCCCATCAGTTTCGCCGCGTTACCGCTGATATCGCGCCAGCCGCGATTAAGACGGGCATGCTCTTTAGCGCGGAGATTATCGAGCAGGTTGACGCTCTTCTTTCAGCGATTGACCATGACCGCATCATCATCGACCCCGTGATGACCACACGCCGGGGCGAGCGGCTCCTCTCGGATGATGCCGAGGCTGCTATGCGGGCACTCGTCGGCCGGGCACGCATCGTCACGCCAAGCCTGCCAGAAGCCGGCAGACTGGTGCAACGCTCGATCAGCTCATCCGCCGAAATGATTGCTGCAGCAAAGCAGATACACCGGGAGTTGGGCGCCCGTCACGTGGTCATTACCGACGGGCACGGCACCACCGACACCGCAGCGGATTGCTGGTTTGATGGTGAAGCCATTCGATGGCTTGAGGCCGACCGGCTTCCGTTCGCGGTGCACGGAGCCGGCGATGCCTTTTCGGCGGCTGCCACTGCGCACCTCGGCATGGGGTACGATGTGGAACGTGCGCTTGACGGCGCAAAGGCCTTTGTTACGGAAGCCATCCGGAACGCCACGCCCCGCGGGCAGGGGAATCGGCCGCTGGCGTACAGTCTCGCCCGATGACGAGGCCCGGTCAGTCTACAAGCATCTCCACGCTTTCCTCGAAGCTGGTCGTCAGGTTGTGCAGCGCGCGTATCTGGAACTGCACCATCTCGATGTAATTATCCACGCCCACACGCTCGTCCGTGCCGTGGATGCGTCCGCGGTCATCGGGCCGCGCGCGGATGGGGCGCAAGCGGTAGATGTTGTCGGTTAGCCCCACGAAGTGCCGCGTATCGCTGGCCGCCACAAAGATCGACGGAGCGATCGGTATCTCGTCAAACACCTCCCAGATCGACTTCTTTACGCGCTGATACGGCTCGGCTTCGGTGTCGGATACCCTGGAGGCCTCACGCCAGCGACCCCACGGCTCGACCTCGATGTCGGGGTTCGAGATTGCATTCTCGACATGAGCGACCACGTCCTCCACCGAATCGTTCGGGTGGATCCGGAAGTTGATGTTCGCCTCAGCGCGGGCTGGGAGCACGTTTGATTTGATGCCGGCTTCGAACATGGTGGGAGCGGCGGTGGTGCGGAGCGCAGCGTTGGTGTGGGGAATGCGGGAGAGCTGTCGCTGGATAATAGGACGCGAGAGCCACAGGTTGGCCAGTGCCGCCCGGTAGATAAAGGGCAGCTCCACGGAGATCGGGTCGAAGGTGGCTTGCACGAGATCGGCAAAGCGGCCGGGCATCTGGTTGTCGCGCACCTCGCCAACGGCCTCCGCCAGGTCGCCGATAGCCGTCATCCGCGGCGGCATCGACGCGTGCCCGCCCTCTCGGGTGATACCGAGCTGGATGTTCACCTGCCCTTTCTCCGCCACCCCAATCATGGCCAGCGGCGACTCGATACCCTCGATGATCTCCTCGGCGATGGGCAGCCCTTCATCTACCAGAAATGCGAGCTCCACGCCCCTGCGCTCAAGCAGCTGCGCCACCTGCAGCGCTCCTCGCAGGCCCCCCACTTCCTCATCGTGGTTGGCGGCAAAGTACATCGTCCGCTCCGGCGTGTAACCCTTCTCCAGCATGTACTCCACACCCTCAAACGTAGAGATAGTGCCGCTCTTGTCATCGAGTGCACCGCGACCCCAGATAAACCCTTCAGCAACCTCCCCTGAATACGGCGGATAGGTCCACTCCTCCTCCGTTCCCTCCTCCACCGGCACCACGTCGTAATGGCCCATCATCATGCCGGGGTCGAGCGCGTCATTCGTGCCCTCCCATCGGAAAAGCAGCGTGTAGTCGCTTACGCGCTCCATCTCCAGCTCTTCGTGCACGCGCGGGAAGGCCTCCGCCATCCACTCGATGAAGCCCTCGAACGCTTCCTCATCGAACTCATCCGGGTTGTCGTATGAGATCGTCGGAAACTGTAGCGCCTGCGAGAGCCGCTCTACGGCTGCCTCCTCATCGAAATCATGCAGCTCAATCGGACCCACGTCGGGCATGTCGTAGGATAGATTGATCGTGCGGATTACCACCACAGCGGCAATGAAGATGATGATGCCCAGGAGCCCGAGCAAGCCTCGCTTTACCATGTCCCGCGATTATTCTGTTGAAGTCATGCGCCTGCTTTCGCGGCGTCTGGATTACACCAATAGTATAGGGTCACACACGAAATAAGTCATCTTCTTAACGGATTGTCACAGCTGCGAAGGCGCTTCGTGCGGGATTCTGCGCGCACTGAAAGTGAACCCGCATGGGCGCTCCTACTCAAAATCGCACCTCTCCGTGCGCCGCGTATCGATGATCTGCATGATCTGCCACCCCTCCATCGTCTTTACCAGTTGAACCGCGTTGGAGCCGCAGTGGCTGAAGTCCCCGTTGCGGTAGAAACGGTAATTCATCCATGCAGAGGCGAGGCCGTCATCTACGCGGATGTCCACGTTGAAGAGAGGCTCGTCCCACACCTCGTCGGGGGAGCCGCCCACAGCTGCAGCGAAGTCGGCGATGCGCGTCTCCCTTACAATCGGTGCCCCATCATCAGCGGTGGCCGTCATCAGGCGGGCGTTCTCGTGGAAAACCGCCAGCACACCCTCCTCGTCGCTCTCCCGCATGGCATCAAAGAGTGCATCAATCACAGCGCGGACGTCGTCTTCCGGACTCATTGCATCAGACGAAGTAGGGATCAGGAGCAGCGCGGCGAGCAGCAGAACGGTTTTCATAAGTCAGTTTTTTTGTTGATGGAGGCGGAGCATGTACGATGCAATTGCGCGGGGAGATGCAGAAACCCCGTATTTTCGGATCGCTCTCTTCTGGTAAACTGCTTTCTGTGAATCATGTACATTTATGAAAATCGTTAGCAGCGAGCTTAAAGTCGACGGTCATGGAGCGTTCGCGCTACAAGATGGAACGGCGAAGCGCGCTGTTCTCCACATGGCCCTCTCGCCGCGCATCGTGTCGATCTACTACATCAGGAGCTGAGAAATGAGACCTGACAGCACCATCCTTTGCGCTGGGGAAATACTCTGGGACGCCCTTCCGGCGGGCCTGTTTTTGGGAGGGGCTCCGCTCAACGTAGCGCTCCACCTGCACGCTCTGGACCATCCGGTGCAGATGGTAAGCCGTATCGGGGATGACGTGCTGGGTAAAGAGGCCCTGCGCCGCATCGAGCAGCGCGGGATGTCGACCAACCTTGTTCAGCGTGATGATACCCATCAGACGGGGTTCGTCCGCGTAGAGCTCACGAATGAGGGCGTCCCCGATTACGAGATCGTAGAGCCCGTGGCGTGGGATTTCATCGAGCTGACGTCTGGGCTTCAGGAAGCCGCTGCCGCTGCGGATGTGGTGGTGTTCGGCAGCCTGGCCCAGCGCAATCGCGTCTCGCGTGATACCATCTGTTCGCTGCTCGATACCGACCTGATGGGCGTGTTTGATGTAAACCTGCGCCCGCCGCACGACACGTGGCCAACGGTGAGGGCATCGCTGCAGGCGGCCACCATCGTAAAGATGAGCGAGGAGGAGCTCGATCCGATTCTTCGGTGGGCCGAACTACATAAGGCTTCGGATCCGCTTGCCGCGTTTGCCAGCCACTTCTCCTGCGACCTGCTCTGTATCACCCGAGGAAGTAACGGGGCGCTTCTCTGGCGTGATGGGCAGACGCATGAGCACCCCGGTTTTTCGGTAGAGGTAGCAGACACCGTCGGCGTGGGCGATGCGTTTCTGGCGGCCCTTCTCCACGGCGTGCTGAAGGGCTCCGACACCGAAGATTTGCTGCCCTTCGCCAACCGCGTGGCGGCCTACGTGGCTACACAGGTTGGCCCCACGCCCTCGTACGACCGCTCCGATCTTGCACAGATCGACCGGAAGGGGGCCGGCGCGCCCGACCTGCAGCCCCGGCAATAGCAGTGACCCAGTTTCGCAACTGATGCACCCCTGCGTTCCCATACTCCTCATCAGATCCCCTTCCCATGGAAACGCCAACGAAAGGCTCCAACCGGACCCTCTATTTCAGCACCTTCGTGGCCGCGCTTGCTGGCTTTCTGTTCGGCTTCGACACGATCGTCATTTCGGGCGCTGATCAACCCATTCAGCAACTCTGGGAGGTCAGCGACCTATTCCACGGCACGTTCATCATGTCGATGGCACTCTGGGGAACGGTGATCGGGGCGCTCCTCGGGGGGATTCCGTGCGATCGCTACGGGCGCCGCAAGACGCTTTTCTGGATCGGGGTGTTGTATCTGTTATCGGCGCTGGGCTCTGCGCTGGCTCCAAACCCGTATTTCTTCTCCGCCTCGCGCTTTATCGGTGGACTCGGCGTGGGAGCCTCATCCGTGGCCGTTCCCATCTATCTCTCGGAGATTACCCCCGCCCAGAATCGCGGCAAGCTGGTGGCGCTCTACCAGTTCAACATCGTTTTCGGGATTCTGATAGCGTTCTTCTCCAACTACTTCATCGGGCAGATTTTTGCGGAGCACGCCTGGCGCTGGATGCTCGGCGTGGAGGTCATTCCGGCCGCCATCTATTGCCTTTTCGTCCTTGGCGTACCGGAAAGCCCGCGGTGGCTGATGCTTCGGAAAGATGATGAACCACTGGCGCGGCAGGTGCTCGCCAGGCTTAACCCGTCTGAACCCATCGACAGGCTGGTCACCACGATAAAGAAGTCGGTGACGAAGGACGTGCCGCTGAAGGAATTCTTCTCGACACGTTTTCAGTATGTGATCATGCTGGCCTTCTTGCTGGCAGCCTTCAATCAGCTATCCGGCATTAACTTCGTCCTGTACTACGCTCCCCGGATTTTCGCAGAGGCTGGAATCGCGGCCGACGCTGTGCTGGGCGCTTCGGTGCCGATTGGCGTGGTGAACCTGCTGTTCACGCTGCTCGGCATGTACCTGATCGACAGGGCCGGACGGAAGAAGCTGATGTACATCGGCTCGTTCGGATACATCATCACACTCTCGGGCGTCGCGTGGGCTTTTGCCGCAGGCGCATCCGGACCGGTAGTGGTGGCCTTCGTCTGCGCCTTCATCGCCTCGCACGCCGTCGGGCAGGGCGCGGTGATCTGGGTCTTTATCTCGGAAATCTTCCCGAACGTCGTGCGCGACTACGGGATGTCGCTCGGCTCAGGCACGCACTGGGTGTTCGCCGCCGTTATCACCCTCCTGACGCCGACGGTGCTCAGCGCCTTCAGCGGGGCGCAGATCTTCAGCTTCTTTGCCGGGATGATGGTGCTGCAGCTGCTGTTCGTCTGGCTGATTATGCCGGAGACGAAAAACCTCACGCTGGAAGAGATGGAAGTGAAACTCGGCATCAGCACGGAGGAGCTGGAGGAGATTATCGAGACGGTAGAGCCGGACGTCGGCTCTGATCTTGAAGTGAAGTAGCTGGTATTGCTGGATTCCGGGAGAACACAATCTTCGGCACGAGCCTGGTATGTGTTTGAAACATGTGTGCCGGTGCGGCGTGCCTGTTTCTCCTTCTCGCCAGCGCGTAATGGATCCATGGATGAGCTATCGTTTGATGATGTGCCCCGGCGCCGGGGGCGAGGGGCGGCGAGTAATCCGCCGACGCAGTTCGAGCCGATGCAGGTGGCCTACGACCCGGCTGCGCTCGACGAGGAGGAGCTACGTTCGGTGCCTACGGAGGTGTTTGAGGATTCCTCGCGCACCGTGCTGGCGCGCAACGGGGCTTCGATTACAGCCTGAACCCGTACCGCGGATGCGAGCATGGCTGCATCTACTGCTACGCCCGGCCCTCGCACGAGTACCTCGGCTTTTCAGCAGGGCTGGATTTCGAGACGAAGATTGTGGTGAAGAAGGATGCCCCCGAGTTGCTCGCAAAGGAGTTCCGGAAGCCGTCCTGGACCCCGCAGGTGATTGCACTCGCCGGCAACACCGACCCGTATCAGCCGCTGGAGCGAACGTTGAAGCTGACTCGCCGCTGCCTGCAGGTGATGGCCGCATACCGGAATCCGGTGTCGATCATCACCAAGAACTACACGGTGGCGCGCGATGTGGATGTGCTGGGGGAGATGGCTGCGCGGAATCTGGTGAGCGTGAACGTGTCGATCACCACGCTGCGCAACGACCTCGTGCAGGTGATGGAGCCCCGGACTGCCCGTCCGGCGCGGCGATTGCGCGCGATCGAGAAGCTGGCAGAAGCAGGGGTGCCGGTGCGAGTGCTCGTGGCCCCTGTCATCCCTGGCCTCACGGACGAAGAGCTGCCGGGTATCCTGAAGGCTGCGGCGGACGCCGGTGCGCAGCACGCCGGCTACGTGCTTCTGCGATTGCCTGGTCCGGTCAAGGATCTGTTCGTGCAGTGGCTGAAGGACGAGATCCCCGACCGAGCCGATCGCGTCCTAAACCGGCTGGAGGAGCTGCGCGGCCCCTCACTCAACGACCCGCGTTTTGGCCACCGGATGCGCGGGGAAGGACAATGGGCGGAGCTCCTCAAGAAGATGTTCACCATGGCCGCCCGAAAACATGGCCTTGATGCGCCGCCGGCGCCGCTATCTACGGAGCATTTCCGGCGCACACCGGAGCAGGCGCGGCTGTTTTAGGATGTTTGGATCTCGTTAATCCTGGCGGTGCGGGTAGGGGGCCGGTCTACATTCTCGTGTAAGACCATCCACGACGGGCACAGCCTCGAACGGTAATATGAAACCAACGTCGTCGTTCACGCGGCTTACCTCGCTGAGGGGTTGCGTGATTGACGGGCGTGAAGCTAACCATACTGCCAATAGACGACATCAGCCTATGAACAGCCTGCTGACGGACGATCGCACCGCCATACTGGCCACAACAGCCGTTCGGCGCGAGATGCAAGTGCGCATGAACCAGCTTGAGCAGCTTGCCAAACAGTGTGAGGCCGCAGGCTTGCCGGAGCGGGCGGACGAGTATACCTATCGGCTTGAGGTCACAATTGCGGCGTACGTGTTTCTCAGGGTGGGGCGATGAGTGCGTAGATGGCGGCGTGCGCACTGATGTCTTGCACAGGGAGATTACGTGCCTTACGTGATGTCGCACGGCCTGGCCAATGGGAGTGCGTCTGCGCTACAACGCTACCTTAAAATGCGATGCCCTTTTATCTGGAGTCTTTAAAAATGTTTAACACTATCGTGTTCATGGAGCTGTAACATCAGTTCCCGGCCTTTCGTGGAGAAGTGATAGACGTTGGTGATTTTTTTCGGCATCATTCCAGATGTCGATTCGAGAGTTAATCTACACCCACGATTAATCAAGGCCAAAAAGGTTGTTATGAGTTTACGAAATATAGTTGCTCCTGCGCTTGTTATTCTTGCATCATCTCTTGTCCTGTCTGCGTGTGCCACTACGGGTGCCCACGACGCGCTTAACGTTACGGACGTAGGCTTGTCTGAGGCAAACTACGAGGTTGTAGCAACCGACGTGAAGGGCGAAGCAAGTGCCGGATACCTGTTAGGTGCGAGTGGAAGTGCGTTTCGAGGTATGCAAACCTTCGCGCTTGCGCGTGTCGACGGAACGGGCGCGTTGTATGGTGAGGCGCTTGAAGACCTCTGGAGCAATTTCCGCGATGAGCACGGACCTACGGACGGCCGCGAGCTGGCTCTGGTCAACGTGAGACAGGACACCGATGCGCTGAACCTGATTCTCTACACACGCCCGAAGGTCTCCATTCGAGCGGATGTGGTAGAGTTTACGGAATGAATCAGTCGAGGATTTGAGGTGCTCGTTGAAACGTGACCCTCGCGCGGCTGGGGGAAGAAGTGCCGTAGCGTGCTAAGCATTCGGCGTCACGATACCCCACCACCACCTCCTCCAGCGCCGCCCACGGCACCCGCACCGACGGATCCACCGCTGTAGGAGGCCCCAGCGCCTGAGGATGACGAGCCGGACATGCTGTTCAGATAAAACATGTAGAAAACCACGAAAACGGTAGTGAATTCCCGTTGCTCTCGATCCGAGCCCCGGTCCTGAATCCACGCAGGCAGCTCGATCTCCTCTGGATGATCTTCAAGAGCTTCGCCAAGGCGCTTCAGCACGTCCGCCTTCATCTGTAAATCCACCACAAGATAGGGCATCTTGTCGATGAAGATTTTCGCTGCTTCAATCGGGTTCTCATCGATGTGAGCTTCTATTTGCTCGCGCAACTGCTTCTGATAGGAAAGCACATGCTCGCGTTTTGTCGCCCCCGCCTGAGTTAAGGTTTTGCCGTAGAGCCTCTTGTCAAGCAGAATGGTTAGGCTGCCAAGCCCGAATCCGAGGCCAACGGCAGCACCGATAGCCGCGGGCAGCCCGGTGAGTAGCATGATCGCACCTATGCCAAGTATTACAAGCACCACACCTGCTGCAGCGAAGGCCGCACCCCGCCCTTCGTGCCGCTCGATCCATCCCTTTCGTGCGAGTTCATCCCGGATGGCCGTTAGCTGATCCCGCAGAAACCGGTCCTCATTCGTCGTAAACGATCGAAGCGTGTCGTACTCTCGAAGCTTGTTCAGTAGCGACCGCTCGATGTCGGGCAGGTTGTGCGTTTCCGCCTCCACCGAGATGTGCAGCTCCTCCTCTGAACTTGACAACCACGTCGCTTCGGTTTTCGTCCAGGTCAGGGAGAGCAGGCCCCGCTGCGCGAGATCGTAGATCAGCGCGTTGGATATCCGGCGCCACTGGGTCATGTTATCCCACAGCGCGAGGTAGCCCGCGAGTGGCAGAGATATGTCGGGCTTCGACGCAGGAGCAGGAACGGAGGCGGGTTTGGGATCGCGGGCGTACCACGTTGTGCCTCCGAGGATCGAGAGAAATGCGAGGAGGCCCAGCACTACCCCAATAATGATTTGCGTGTCACTCGTGGCGCGTGGTAGTGACTGCCCTTCGCGGGACTCAATGAGTGGCGGCATGGTGAGTATGGCCCGATACGCCTCATGGGCGGCCAGCTCCGGGTAGGAATAGACAACCTCCCAACCGCCTGCAGAAGAGGTTATGACGGCGTCGCCGCGGGGCTGGGCGTTGATATCTTCCTCGGTGAGCGCTGGAAACGGTAGTAGAATCGAGGCCTGAACATTGCGGACGGCCACGGGCCACTCGTCACCAATAAGCTGCAGGTCAATTACATTGCGGTCATTCTCCGTGTAGACGACCTCATGCGCTGTGTATGAGATGGCGAAGGTTACCGGCTCCTCTCGCTCGTCATAGCTCCACCGGATATCCGTACTGCGGCGCCCATGATCGACATCGAGCGAGCGGATATCAGCATCAGGGCTCGTAACATCAATGCCCGTGATTTCCTTGATGTAGCGGGTGTCGATAGATCGCTCCCCTCGGGAAAACGAGCCCTCGCGCAGGTCGAATGTGATGGACTCAACCACATCAATCGCGCCGTCATCCTGAACCACGACCTCCACCTCGTACGCTGAAATATCCCAATCCTGTGACTGTGCTGCAGCCTCCAGGGGAAGGAGGGTGATGATCAGCAGCGGCAGAGCAACAAGGCAAACGAGACGTGCGGAGCGCATGAGAAAACCGAGCCGGTGGGGGATCCTGGAGTTCAGCCTACGCGGATCGGCGTCTCACAGTTACGATGGGGATAGCTCTGCCAGACCATCGAAGGCGGTCGGTACGGGCCGGATGCATCAGTGCTTGGGTGCTATCCAACCAATTTACTGAAGGTGCTTTAGCGCATCATTGATGCCTTTGAGATTTAATGCCTCTGGGTCGAATGATCCGCCGATCCAACCCATGTAGTGGGCGTGCTCGGGATGATCGGAATCCGAGAGAGCATGCAGAAAGTGTGCATAGCCGCCTGGACCACCAATGTCCTCCGGTGGACAACTTCGCTTGCCTTCCAGGCATCGTGGATATTGGGCCTCAGGTTGTGCATTCAGAACGTCCTCAACCACCACATCGTGCGCCCAGCCATCTCCGAAATCATACTCGTAGACGAAGCGATCCTCGGGTTTTGCCGCAATCTCGCTCAAGGTAGTACTTCTCTCGCTGATGACGTTCATGCCGAAAGTTTGATCTGGCTCGCCGTAGTAGGTACCATCAACCACGTACAGATGGAGATGCGAATCCGTCCAGCCCATTGCATACTGGAGCACATAGTGCAGCTTATATAGCGTAATGTCCCCTTTGACCTGAAGGCGGCGCCAAATCGGCGGCTTGATGTGCCGAAGCGTAACTTTGAGCTGGTATATGGATGCAGGATTCGTTTGGGTTGCCATGGAACGGATTGGGGTCAGTTGTTGATGGGGATAGGGGCCATATCACACAGCCGTGACGACTGGCTGTGTCCGGGGGGGTATTAGTGAGAAGTTACCGTTGCACTATCGGCGCTCCGGCTCAACATACCGCTGCTTGTTGCCAAGGGCAATGTGGTTCGGACAGACAAGACATTGAGCGTATCGCAGAGTGGCTATGCCTGTTCGCTGTTGCCGGCTGAAAGACGTTCCGTGTCTGCCAGGTCTTGGGTGCGCTCTACCGCCTTCTTGTTCTGAATAAAGTGCTCTCGACCAACCACCGGAACCACCACGCCATCAAGTTCAACTTCTGCTCGTCCCGGTTGTCTCGACCGGGATGCAGGTCCCCGGCCGTCTCGGCCGAAAGTGAAGGGGTGGCACACCGGCGCGTTGCGACTGGAGACAGTTGGAGTAGTTGGCAGGAATACAGCATCCTGTTGTGATTCTCTCCGTGACGCTCATGAGACCAAATCCAATGGTGACAGATGGTTTTCGAGTAGGCTTAGTGTCCACACTCAACCCTGAGTTACAGTTCGAGAAGGCCAACCTCTGGCCGGATAGTGAGAAAAAATACCGGCGCACTACAGGCACGTCCTTTCAAGATAATAGAAACCG